>DAOWGJ010000271.1 GCA_030637505.1 Holophagae bacterium | reverse complement strand
GCCCGAGGGCTGGCCGAAGGAAATATCGAACTCAGTCTGCGCAGCGGTGGAGAAAAAACGCTGGTGCCGATCACCGAAATGGTCGAAACCGTCCGGAAGACACTGGACGAAATCAGGGCCCAATTGCCCCAGTAAACAAAGATCGAAGGGCACGATGCGGGGCAGGGACATCGCGTGCCGACCGTCAGGGCGGCCATGCCGCAGGCATGAGATCCCGGAGGGATCAGCGTGGGCACAGAGCCCCGCGCTCCCGTCTTGGTTCCCAGCTTCCCAGCAAAAAAAACGCCGGGGAAACCCCGGCGTTTTTGTCTATTTGCTTTTATCCGGATACGGCGGTGGATCGGGAATGGTCCTCGGATCAGCCTCGATCTTCGGCATCAGGATGTCGATGGCCTTTTCCAACTGGGCGTCACGACCCGCAAGAACATCGCCCGGAACATTCTCGACGACGATGTCAGGATCGACGCCGTGGCCCTCGATCAACCAGCGGCCGTCCAGGCCGTACGGGGCGAACTGCGGTGGCGTGGTCACTCCGCCGTCGACCAGGTTCTGGTGAGGCTCGATGCCGACGGCGCCACCCCAGGTGCGGGTCCCGATCACGGGCGCCAGCCCCTTGATCTTGATCGCCTCGGCAAAATACTCGCCGTTGGATCCGGTGTCGTGGTTGATCAAGACCGCAAGGTAGGCCCGAGAAACCCGTTCTGATCCAGGAATCGGCTTACCCTCGCGGGGCTGTGTGAAGGACCACACCTCTCGCTCCAGCCGGTCGATGATCATGTCTCCGACGAAGCCTCCGCCGTTGTAGCGTTCGTCAATGATGAAGCCCTCCTTGCCGAAATCGTGGTACCAGCCGCGGGCGAATTCCACCAGGCCGGTGTCCATCATGTCGGGGATATGGAGGTAACCGATACGGCCGCCCGAAGCCTCGTCAACCGCCTTGCGATTGGCCTCGACCCAGGCGCGATACCGCAATGGGTATTCACTTCCGACCGGCCGGACGCGACACTCCCTGGATCCCTCGAATGAGTCGGAGGCGTTGGTCGTCACCGTAATCGTACGTCCGACGGTATCTTCCAGATGCGCGAAAATGTTCTCGCCGGCCGAGATCTCCGTACCGTTGATCGCCAGCAGCCAGTCCCCGTCGGAGATCGAGCATCCCGGCTCCTCGAGGGGCGAACGCTCGCTAGGGTGCCAGTGGGTGCCGGGAATGATTCGTTCGATGCGGTGATGTGATGCGCCTTCCGGCGTCGAGAAATCGACGCCCAATCGGCCGACCCGGACTCGGGCGCCGCTCCGGCCTCTTTCTCCGCCGAAGATATAGGTGTGGCCGATGTTGAGTTCACCGATCATCTCACCGATCAGATAGTTGAGGTCCGCACGGTTGCCGCAGTGGGGAATGAACTGCCGGTACTTCTCGCCGGTCGCCTTCCAGTCGAGACCGTGCATGCCGGGGTCGTAGAACCAATCTCGCTGTATTCGCCACGCCTCGTTGAAGATCTGAAGGTACTCCGCCTGGCGATCCAGTCTGAGCTTGACCCTCGAGGGATCAACAGCGCCGTCACCGGCCTCGGCCTTGCCGCCGGCCTCGACCACTCCGAATTGCCCACCGGCGGAGTACGCCATCTGCGATGAGTCCGACGACAGATGGTAGTTCGACACGCCATCCATCAGTTTGGAGGCTTCGGCGTCGGCCAGGATGTAACCCCAAAGCTCCAACGCCTCTGACCCTTGATCCGTGACCTCCTGATATTTCAAGAAAGGCTGTTCGGTGCGTTTCAGGTAGAGGAAACCGTCCTCGGTCGTTTCGAGCCGGTCGTAGTCACCGGCCTCGATTCCCTTCACCAGGAGGACACGGTCAGTGATACCGCCAGAGTCGACCGTGACGGTGACAACCTCATCCTCGTCATCCTCGTCATTCCCGTTCTCGTCCGCCTCCTCTTCATCGTCATCGTCCTTGGCCGCCGTGACAAAGGGCGATGCCTGATCCGACTGCAACAGCACGAGGTAGGCCCGCGTCATGTCCAGAAACACATGATTCTGGTCCATCCGACCCATGATGGGATTGAGGGTTCGATCCGAGAGGAAATAGAGGTACTTTCCGTCGGCCGAAAACGCCGGGCTCCAGTCCTTGGTCTCGGGACCGGTCAATCTGGTTCTTTCTCCTGTGGCCACCTTGTACAGGAAGATCGAGTCGTTGAGAGAGTCCTCGACCTTCGTGTAGGCAATCCAAGCGGAGTCAAGAGAAACCGAGAATTCCTGAATTCCCCAGCGATACCACGCGTCGTCGTAGTCGCCTCGGTCGACTTCGGTGGCCTTGCCGCTCGCGGAATCGACCATCATCAATCTCAGAGACTTGTCGGCAAACAGGATGAACGACCCGTCGGGCGACCAGATCGGCCTGAAGCGATAGCCGTTGCCGTCCGAGGTCAATTGCTTCGCATCGGACCCGTCGGCGGCGGCGACCCAGAGTTCTTCGTCACCCGAACGGTCGGAAATGAACGCCAGCTTTTCCCCTTCCGGGGAGAACACACCGTCTTTTTCCCTGGCGCCTGAGGTCCGGGTCAGGTTTTCAGGTTCCTCGTCCTCATCGAGCGGAAGAAGAAGCAGCTCACCCCGGGCCTCGAGCAACAGGCTCTCGCCGTCGGGCCCCGGCCTGAAGGAACCGGTGTTGTCCCCGGCCTTGACCAGGCCCGAACGAACGGGCACGCGATCCGACCGGATCGTCACCGGAATCGGTCGAACCTTGCCGCTGTCGAAGTCATAGCTGAAGAGCGCCTCAGCGTGTTGGAAGATGATACCGCCAGGGCCCATCGAGGGGTACTTGACGTCATAGTCGGAGTATTCGGTCAGGGCAGTCGCCTGGCCGTTCGCCGGGTCCATCCGGAAGAGATTCATGGTCCCATGAAGGCGGTCGGAGGTGAAGTAGAGGTCACTGCCGTGCCACATCGGATAGTTGTCGGTCCCCTTCCAGTCGGTGACCCGGTGGAAATCTCCTTCGGCCAATGAGCCCAACCAGATGTCCTGCGCGGTGCCGCCTTGGTGCCGTTTCCAGGTGCGATCCTCTCGCGAGCCTCGGTTATAGGCCAGCATGGTGCCGTCAGGAGACAGCGCAGCCAGACCCGCCCGATCGACCGGAAGTCTCCGGGGCATGCCTCCGTCGATCGAAACGGCATAGAGTTCTTCTGCACGAAAAGGCATCTCCCGGTCCGACCGGAAGAGAACCTCGTTGCCGTCAGGCGTCCACCCCAATACTCGATCGCGGCCGGGATGCCAGGTCAGCCGGACTGGAACTCCGCCTCGGGCATCCATCAAATAGACGTCCGAGCCGCCGTCGTACGATCCACTGAAGGCCAGCCGCGTCCCGTCGGGACTGAATTTCGCATACCTTTCGTTGCCGGCATGAGAGGTGATGCGATAGGCATCCCCACCCTCGGGACCGCCTAACCAGAGGTCACCCTCGTAGGTGAACACGACTTGCGTCTCGGACGCATCCGCCCGTCGCATCAGCCGCGCTTCGTCCGCTGCCCACGCCACCTGTACCATTACCAGGCACACACCCAGAACCAATAATTTCTTGAACATCATGCCTCCCCTTTTCTCAGACATCTTCGCCCAGACCAAGTTACGGTACACCAACTCAAGGGTTTCTCTCAGTTGACGAAGGCCAGCCAGCCCCATTAGCATAGGCCACGTGAAAAGTTGGTAGCTATTCCAGAAGGAGGATGAATGAAAGTTGTGAATCATCGATTGATTCTCGCCGTGGCGGCTGTTGCCCTGGTGGCGCCGTCATTGGCCTACGCATCGGGCTTTTCCCTTTTTGAACACGGAAACCGCGGCATGGCCATGGGTGGCGCCATGACGGCGGTCGCCGACGACCCGTCGGCATTGTTCTGGAACCCAGCGGGTATCGCATTCCAAATAGACGAAGGGACCCAGGTCCAGCTTGGAATCACCTTCATCACAGCTAACCAGGACTTTAATGGTAGTTCTCCTTATCCGGGGGACGGCTATCATGCGGAGCAAAAGTCTCAGACCTTCTATCCTCCCCACCTCTATCTCGTCATGCCGCTCAGTGACAAGGCCTCCTTCGGTTTTTCCATGACGAACCCGTTTGGCCTTGGCACCTATTGGGACGACGACTTCGCCGGGCGTTTCATTTCCAAGCGGGCCGACATCAAGACCTACAATTTGTCCCCAAATTTTGCGTTCAAGCTCAGCGAGAACTTCGCCGTCGGCCTCGGCGTCGACTATCTCGTCGGACAGATCGATTTGACCAGGAACATTCCAGGGATAGATCCCTTTACCCAACAGGTGGTTGACATTGGTCAGGTTCATATGACAACCGAAGGTCTGGGCAACGACGGCTGGGGATGGCATGCCGGCCTGCAGGGGAAATTCGGTGGCTTCAGCATCGGCGCCCTTTACCGGTCCGAGATCGATATCGACTTCACCGACGGCTACGGCTCATTCCGTCAATTCGCCACCGGCTCCCCGGATTACGACGCCGCGCTCGGTGCCGCGATCCCCTTCGGCGAGAAGGTCGATCTGTCGTCCAATATCGTCTTCCCCGACTATTTCCAGATCGGTCTGGCGTGGGAGAACGAGAAGTGGACAGTTTCGGGTCAGTGGGGCACGATGGGCTGGAGTTCCTTCCAGGAGCTGCCGATTAACTTCACGGATTACCCTCATCTTTCCGACGTCGTCGTACAGAACTACGAGGACGCAGACCAGTACCGCATCGGTCTGGAGTATCGGGCCAGCGGCAAACTGGCGCTGCGCCTGGGCTACCTCGAAGATGAGACGCCACAGCCGGTCGAGTCGATGTCGCCCCTGCTGGGCGACGGCGACCGAACGGGCTACACCCTCGGCATCGGTTTCGATATCTACGGTATGCAGACCGACATCGGCTACATGTACCTGGTCTTCGATACGCGCCATACCGGCGACAACGGCGGTTTCTCGCTGGACGGCTACGAAGGGTCCTACAAGACCAGAGCCAACCTCGTCGGCATCACGACAACACTGAAATTTTAGAAAGAGAGGAGAAAGCCCATGAAAGAAACATTGATTGTTCTCACACTGGCGACGCTCCTCGGCGCCGTGCCGGCAAGCGCACAGGTTGATTTCACCCGCTACGTCGCCCTCGGCGACAGCCTGACCGCCGGCTACGCCTCGGGCGGCCTGGTGCAGTACTACCAGGACCGCTCCTATCCTGCGTTGCTGGCCCAGCAGGCCGGTTCCCCGGTCTTCGAAATGCCGACAGTCTCGGAACCCGGCCTCGGGCCGCTGCTCGAACTGCTGGCCCTGCTGCCGGCGCCGGTGATCCAACCCAAACCGGGCGCGCCAGGTCTGCCGACCAACGCGACCTATCCCTTTCCCTACAACAACCTCGGCGTCCCGGGGTCCAACGTCTTCGACCTGGTGCTGACGACCGGCGACATCGAGAACCTGCTGGCCGGCAACTTGGACAACGTCATGCACGACCTCATCCTGCGCATCCCACAGGTGCCGGACCCGGGCACCGGGCAACTCGTTCCATTCACTGCCCTGACGCAGGCGATTGCCCAGGACCCGACCTTTGTCACCTTGTGGATCGGCAACAACGATATCCTCGGCGCCGTCGTCGCGGGAACACCGATCGACGGCATCACCATGACACCCCTCGATATCTTTCAGCAACTCTACGGTCAGGCCCTCGGCGCACTTGCCACGATGACCTCGGCCGATATTGTCGCAATCAACCTTCCGACCGCCACCTCGCTCCCCTTTGTGACCACGATCTCCAACTACATCACGATCCCCGGGATGGGCACATTCCAGCTGATGGGTGAGGATGGCCCGGTTGAAGATGACGACTACCTCACTCTGGCGGCCTCGGCTTTGATTGCCCAGGGCTACGGCCTGCCCGGCGGCCCGACGCTGCCGGAAAACATCGACCTCGCAACCGGCGCCTACGGCGTCATCCTGAGGGCTGAGGAAATCGCCATCATCGAGGAGCGCTACGTGGCCCTCAACGCGATCATTGCCGGTACCGCAGCCAACTTCGGTGTGCCGGTCCTGGACATCAACGCACGATTCACCGACATCGCCGGCGGCAACCCCTGGATTCTCGGAGGCATCGAGCTCAACGCCGACTTTCTTGTGGGCGGCATCTTCTCGTATGACGGCGTCCACCCTCAGAACATCGGCTACGCCCTGGTGACGACCGAGCTGATCAACACAATCAACTCGGCCTACGGCGCGAACATCCCTCAGGTCAACATGATGCCGATCCTCTACGGTGATGGTGGAACGACCCTGCCGGGCGGTGTCAACGCCAAGGATGTCGTCTTCTCAGACGCCGCCTGGGAGAGTTTGAAAGAGGTCTTCCCAATCAATCTTCCGGCGCGCGAGGTTCGAAGCCAAGAGCCCAGCGCCCTCAACTAAGAGTTCGTTCTCAAACAAAAAGCCGGGCCTCACGGCCCGGTTTTTTTGTTGCTCTCAGCTGTCAGCTTAGCCTCTTGCAAAAATCAAGAAATAACCACAAAAAGGCACAAAGAGGCAAAAAAAAAACGTAGGGTGGGCGCATGCAATAATCGCTCAGATAATCTAATCCGGCAAGGAAGAAACTGAACGGGCGGCGGTTGTCTCCGCCCGATTATCGCCGAAATCTGCAAGCGCCTAAGCTCTCAGCCCCCTGCTCAGCCCCTACCGACCCAAAAGCTGGTCAAACTTGCTCTTCGACTCCTTCTCGACCGTGTCGTGAAGCGAGCCTCCGTGAGAGTCCATGCTGACGACGACCGGGAAGTGTTCGACCTCGATCACCCACAGCGCCTCGGGCACTCCGAACTCCTCGAGCATGAAGACCTTCTCGACTCGTGGGATCGCCCTCGCCAGAACCTGGGCCGCGCCGCCGATTGCATGAAGGTAGACCGCACCCGAGCGCCCCAGACCCATCAGGGTGCGCTCGGCCATGCCTCCCTTGCCTATGACGCCTCTCAAGCCGTACATGGCCATGACGGTCAAGCACTTGGCCGAACCCCCAGAGCCCGTCAAGGCTGAGATCCCGGAAGAGGTCGTCGATCAAGCCTTGGCCGATGCCCTTAGCGAAGTTTAATACGGAGTATTGTTTATGCCCACTACGAATCAGCGCATCAGAGG
>DAOWGJ010000113.1 GCA_030637505.1 Holophagae bacterium | reverse complement strand
T
This sequence comes from Holophagae bacterium, assembly GCA_030637505.1. GTDB lineage: Bacteria > Acidobacteriota > Thermoanaerobaculia > Thermoanaerobaculales > Sulfomarinibacteraceae > DAOWGJ01. The sequence goes on along the minus strand of DAOWGJ010000113.1, from coordinate 3,278 downwards.
CGGCGTCAGTCAGCCGCGCCATGTAATTTGCCGCACCGCTATTGACGAAGGTCACGGGTGAGGGAAGCCCCTGGGCCAGGTGATGGCCGGGATCGGTCACGGTGACGTGCGGTGCGGCGCTGATGGTCCAGCCCCAATTACCGGTGTCGAGTCCGATAATGTTGTTGTTCACACCGTTGGCGAAATCAGCCCACGAAGAACCGCCGACAAAACATGCGCGCTTGCCGGGGTCGATCACGCCGGTTCGGATCGCCTGGACGCTTGCCTCGGTCATCTGGCCTCCGTCCATGCCCACGATCACGATGTCGTAGGGACTGAAGTCGATGCCTGTCCAGTCGATCGTGTTGATCAGGTCAAAGGGCACCGCCAAATTGCTCAGCGCCGCCTGGATGGAGCCGACTGTGTCGGTTGTTTCCAACACCAGCACCGTATTCTGGAGAATGCGGTCCTCCTCGGTTGGCGGAACCACATCGAGGCTGCTCGCGCCCGGAACAGCCGCGTGGCTCAACGAAACCGCCAACACAACGCCAAAAAAGACAAAAGCCGCTCTGTACTTGAGAAAGTGTCGCATTCTATTGTCTCCTTATGATTAAATATAGGTTTCTCACGCCCACCTGTCAAGGTCAACACAGTAGGGAAATTCGCATTTCTCTGGTGACATTTGCGGAGCTCCATCGAGCGCAACCAATCGCCTCGCCTCCCGGTATTTCCGAATCATGGATAATGCCCTCTCCGGAGTACCGGGAAGAATGGAGCGAACCATGACCATCGAACAGCAGACCATCGGCCTCGATGACGAGAGCCTCGACTTCGTACTACAAACCCTCAAGACCGTTGCTGAACGCAAGCTGGATGCCGAGACCAGGTTGCGATTGGACGCCGAAGATACGTTTCCAACAGAATTGATGCAGGAACTGCTCGGACCCGAGGTCGGACTCCACCTGCTGTTTCTCCCGGAAGATGTCGGGGGCCTGGGAGGCGGCGGCCGTGATCTGCTCAGGGTCTCAGAGGAGATGGCCAGGATCGACCTCGGTGTCGCCACGGCCTTTCTCGCCATCGCCCTGGGCATCGACCCGATCATCGTCGGGGGAACGTCTGAGCAGAAACAGCGATGGCTGGGACGCATCGCCGACGAAGGAATGATTGTCGGCTACGCGGTCACGGAACCGGCTGCCGGCAGCAACGTCGCCTCGCTGGCGACCATCGCCGAACCGATCACCGACGCCGAAGGCACGGTGACCGCCTACCGGATCACCGGCACCAAGCAGTTCATCACGAACGGCAGCGTGGCCGATCTCTACACGGTTCTGGCCAAGACGCCGGGAGGCCCCTCCTTTTTCGTCGTCGAACGCTCGGCAGCCGGGCTCAACGTCGGCAACCATGAGGTCAAACACGGCATTCGGGCCTCCAATACAACCCAGGTGATCTTCGAAGACGTCGAAATTCCCGCAGATCAGTTGATAGGACTCGAAGAGGGCCACGGCCTCAACCAGGCCAATGCGGTCTTCGGCTTCACCCGATTGATGGTCGCCTCATTCGGCCTTGGGGCCGGAGAAGAAGCCCTCGACCGAGCGATTCAATATGCCCACGAACGAAAACAATTCGGCGAAATTCTCTTTAAGAAACAAGGCTTTACCCACAAGCTGATCCTGCCGCACGTCGTCCGTTTGGAAGCCGCACGCGCCTACTGCGAAATGGTGGCCCGACGCCTTGACGGCGGAGAGCATGGCCTTCAGGTCGAGGGCGCCGTGGCCAAGCTCTTCGCGACCGAGGCCGGGAACGAGGCCGCCGACGCGGCGATCCAGGCCCACGGCGGCTACGGCTACATCCACGAATACGAGGTCGAGAAGATCCGCCGCGACGTCCGGATCACGACGATCTACGAGGGCACCTCGGAGATTCTCCAGAGCATCATCGGCACTCATCGCTGGCGCATGGTCGTACGCAGCAAGGGCGATTTCTACCGGAACATGGCTCAGGAGGTCCGAGGGTCGGCAGCCGGTGAGGGCGCAGCACTCGCCGCTGACGCCCTGGCGGAACTGTTAATACTGAGCCACTCGACCAAACTACCCCGACAACAGTGGGCAATGTTTGAATTGGCACGACTTGCTGCCGAGGTCGAGACGGCCGTTCAGCTCTCCCTCAAGGCAGCGGGGAATTCCAGTCCGCAGGCGGAGTTCTTCACCGTCTGCGCCAAACTCCACGCAATGTCCGCAGCCCGAGACGTCGCACAGACCGGGCTCCGCCTCCTGCTGGCCAGCGGCCGGTATGACTCCGACGCCATCGGCCAATGGCGCGAAGCGGCGGGGTTCGAAGCATGTTTGGCTGCCTCATCCGGCGAGATGGCGCTGATGGATCGTTTGGTGGAGATTTTGGGGCGGTAGAAGGACTGGGCGGTCGCGGTCGCGGACGCTGAATTCCAACCCCGGCCTTCGGGAGCGCCTGCCGGCGCCCCCGCTCGGTGCATTTCCCGGAGGGGCTTCATAACAGAAATTGGGAAGGAGCCGCCCCTCCGGGAAATGACCTCGGCAGCCTACGGCGTTGGCCGAGACTCTGTCGCTGAGGCGACCGCCGAGTGTTGCCAAGCTCGATTTTTCCTGAAACGGGACGTGATTCGGGAGGGCTTCCGAGGAAAAATACGAAGCATGGCACGCACCGTCCGGGAGGGGCGCTCTCTGTATCGACAGTAAGTATTCAGCGTCGGCGGCGGGAAGCCGGGACCGCGTCAGTAATCCGCGGCCGGGGCCGAAACCGCGACCGGAGTACGGCCAACGCCGGCGTCAAATACCAAGAGCGTCCTCTTGGACGGGGCGTGTGGGGTCAGGCCTTCTTCACCGGGCAGTCTTCCCGAAACCGGTGCCGCCGCGAAGAATGCCTGACCGGGCAACCCTCGGCGAGCGCGTCAGCAATCGAATCTCGGACAACGGTGTAGGCCACCGAGGTCGTTTTCCTCAAGGGGCGGGCACTCCCCCGACTCAAACACTTCTGCCCCTTGAGGAAAACGAACGAGCGGGAGTGATCGGCAGTCGTTTGGCCAACAATGATCTCAAGGCGCTCCCGAAGGCCGGGATCGGAGGACAATTCTGGGACTGGGTGACCGCGACAGCGATATCGACCTCGCCCGTACCCTGGCGTCCCAGCCTCAATCAACTCTTCGCGAAGAAATACACCCCAACCCCGACCAGCAGTACGGCGAATACCTTGCGGAAGCTGGCGGTTGAAACATGCTCGACCAGGCGAGCGCCAATCTGCGCACCGACGATACCGCCGACACCGAG
>DAOWGJ010000379.1 GCA_030637505.1 Holophagae bacterium | reverse complement strand
CTGGGGTTCTCAGAGAGCACAAGCCGACGGTCGTCTACATCGTTGGATATGCCGAAGAGATCCTCGAGGCCATTCGCCAATTGAGGGCTGACGGGTTTAAGGGTCGGATCGTGAAGAAGTCGGCGTTGTTCACCAGTCATTTCCTCAAGGATGCCGGGGAAGCGGCGGAAGGCGTGTTTTTCCCCCTGCCGCCCTTTGATCGGACGGTCGAAACGGAACCCGTGGTTTCCTTCGTCCACAACTATATGGACACCTTCGAACGGGCGCCGGACGTCTTCGCCGCCCACGGGTATGATGCGATGAAAATCGCCATCCAGGTCCTCGCCATCGCCGTTCCGCCGGAGACGCCGGAGATCAATAAGGCGCTTCACTTCGGTGTGACGGACTTCATGGGCGTGACCGGGCCGATCCTCTTCGATGATCACGGAGACGTCAAGCACTACCCCAAGATGTTCATTGTCAAGGATGGGCAGGTGCTGGGTTACCGTCGATACCTCGACGCCGAGAGAAAAAGAATTCTCCGGCAGGTTCAAAACCTCCTCATCTCGGAGGGGTGACGACTCCCCCTACCGGCGTGAAAGATCGCCGACCGTGACGCACGCCGTTCTCTTGTGGCGCCACAGGGCCTTGGTCGGGGTCTTGGTCCGACGTGAGCTCGCGGCGAGATACCGAGCCTCCATTCTCGGTTTTTTCTGGTCCCTGCTCAATCCCCTACTGCTGCTGGTAGTCTATGCGTTCGTCTTCACGACGATTTTTCAGGCGAGGTTTCCCGGCGGTGAGCCCTATCCCCTGTTTCTCTTTGCCGGCCTGTTACCGTGGATGTTTTTTTCCGGGGCGGTCCTCGACGCGGCGGTGACGATGGTGGACAACGGGCCGTTATTGGCCAAGGTGATGTGCCCGCCGGAGATTTTTCCGGCGGTGACCGTTCTGTCCCATCTGGTCAATCATCTTTTGGCGCTGCCGGTTTTGGTTGGGGCAATGGCGGTGGCCGCGTTGTTTGGGGCACACCCCTTTCCGTGGACCATTGTGTTCCTGCCGTTGGCGCTGGTGCCGTGGGTTCTGACCACCGCGGGCGTTGCGGCGGCGGTGGCGGCCGGCGCGGTTCATTTGCGGGATCTCAGGGACCTCGTGGGACACCTTCTCAATCTTCTTTTTTTCTCCTCACCAATCATCTACAGCCTCGAAGGTCTCGATCTTCACCCTTCGTTGATGGCGGTGCTCCGTCTCAACCCCTTTGCCGGTCTGGTCGAGGTCTACCGAGATTTGGCCTTCGGGGGGCGTGTGCCGGAATTCCGGACGGGCCTGACCGCGTTGTTGGTCGGTTTGGGTATTTTCTTACTGGGGACCTGGGTGTTCTCCCGGATGCGAGACACGATTGTGGAGGCCGTGTGACGCCGGGTGAGGTTCTGTTCGATGATGTCTCCAAGACCTTCCGCTTGAAGGGTCGCAGGGTTCGCCACGAGACGCTCAAGGGGGCGCTGTTTTCCAGAAGGACGCGGCGCAAGGCAGCCTCACCTGTGGATTTTAAGGCCCTGGCCGGAATCGATTTGAAGGTCAGGCCCGGTGAGGTTGTGGCTCTGTTGGGGCCCAACGGCTCGGGCAAGTCGACCTTACTCAAATTGGCCGGGGGGATCTTCCGCCCGACATCGGGCCGGGTCCAGACCGAGGGTCGGATCACTGCGCTCATTGAGCTTGGTGCAGGCTTTCATCCTGAGATCACCGGGTGGGAAAATGTCATCATCAACGGGATGTTGCTGGGCCTGTCCCGCCGGGAAGTCGAGGAGAGGATGGACGATATCCTGGAGTTTGCCGGTATCGGTGACTTTATCGACCGGCCGGTCAAGACCTACTCGTCGGGCATGTATGTCCGGCTGGGGTTTGCCGTTGCCGTAGCGGTCGACCCGGATATCCTACTGATTGACGAGGTATTGGCCGTAGGAGACGAGGCTTTCGTAGCCCGATGCCTGGACCGCCTGGCCCGTATGCGGCGCCGGGGTGTCACGATGATCCTGGTAACCCACGATCTGGAAATGGCCGGCGCATTCGCCGACCGGGGGATTTACCTGGACCACGGGCGCGTTGTCGCCGACGGACCGACGGATCAGGTCGTCGCCCGGTACCGTGGCGACGTTGCCGGTGACCGGGTTGAATTGGAGAGGGTCCGCAGTCCGGTACGCGTCCTTGAGGAAGGTCGGCGCTGGGGCAATGGTGACGTCGAAATTCTCGATGTCGAGATAAGGGCCGATGGACGGACCGTTCGACTGCTCCCCAGTGGAGCGGCAGCCGAGGTCCGGATCACCTACCGGGTCCACCGGACGGTTGACGATTTCGTGTTCGGATTGGCCTGGCACGGCGCCGATGGGACCCTGGTCAGTGGGCACAATACGGATCTTGATGGTCTCGACGGCAACCGATTGGAGGGTCGTGGGCAGATCTCGTGTGTGTACGAGAACGTACCCCTAGCGGCTGGGGCTTACACGCTGGACGCGGCGGTTCATGCCAGGGACGGGCTGGCCTATGACTATTGGTGCCGGGCGGGGGAGCTCCGGGTGACCGCGCCGGTCCAGTGGCCGGGCCTCTGGGCGCCGGCCCATTGCTGGGAAGGACCCCACGGCCGAAAGTGACGTCCTTCGTCACTCGAGTCGTTGAAACTGACGTCCAGCGCCGCATTCTTCGGACAAGCCCCGGTTACGAGCTGGCACGACTCTTGCAATAAATCGCATCGCATTGACAAGGAGGTACACACCAATGCGTAGACAAAAAGGTTTCACTCTCATCGAGCTGCTGATCGTCGTGGCGATCATCGGCATCATCGCGGCCATCGCGATCCCTAACCTTCTGAACGCGATCAACCGCGGACGGCAGAAGAGAACCATGTCCGACATGCGGACGATTTCGACGGCGATTGGCGCCTACGGTACGGATAACGTGTTTTACCCCCGTGCCGCGGCCGCCTTTGAAGAACTTCGAGGCTATCTCTCCCCGGTCTACATCAAGACCTTCCCTGCCAAAGACGGTTGGGGCACTCCCTATGGTTTCGGTAGTGATACCCCGGGCAGCAACTACACCTTGGTTTCGTACGGCAAGAACCGAGAGTTCGAGAGCCTGCCGACCGGAGAAGTCAAGACCCAGGATTTCGATTGCGATATCGTTGCACAGAACGGATCCTTCATTCAATATCCTGAAGGAACCCAGGTCGACTGAATCGTTTCCGATCAAGTTTTCAGGGGCGCTTCGGCGCCCCTTTTTTTGTGGGTGCTATACACTCTCGCTGTGATGTTGGACGTTGAACTGGCCTTCCGATTCTTGAAGAAACGGGCGGGGCTCTTGCTCCGGGGGACTGCCCTGGCAGCCCTGGTCGGCATCGCCTTGGCGACGATGGCGTTGGTCATCACTTTGGCCTTGATGGCGGGCTACCGCCAGGCGATCGCCGGGGCCCTGCAGCAGGGCAACGCCCACCTGGTCGGATTCGCACCCCTGGGCCTGGAGCGGGACGATGTCGCCGAAGTGTCCCGGTCGATTGCCGCGATCGATGGCGTCACGAGAGCCAAGGCCGTGACCTATGTTGCCGGTCTTGCCGAGGTCAAGGGAGATCCTGGGCGTCCCTTGCCGGTGGTACTCAAGGCTGTGGCCGCCCCTCCAGGATTTACGGGTATTGACGCCTGGTCTCCGGCGCCTCCCATATCGGGTTCCATCGGCGCCGGGCTGGCCGGTCATTTGGGTGTCGGCGTAGGTGACCGTGTCACGGTCCAATTGCCGCCCGCCCCGGGGTCCTGGGTCTTGCCAAGTGTGTCGCTCGAAGTTGTCGATGTCTTCTCCCTGTCCTTTTCCGAATTCGATAACCGATGGATCATCGTGCCTCTTGACGCGGTGTTGGAGGCAGCCCCCAGCCTGAGCATCGCGGGCATCGAGGTCGAACTGGCCGATCCCCTGGCCGTCAAATCCGCCAGGTCCGCGCTGGAAGCGGCCCAGCCGGATCTCATGTTCACCGACTGGCGGGAGATGAATCGCTCCCTCTTCGCGGCCTTGAGATGGCAGACCCTGTCTCTGTTCGTCGTCCTGACCCTGGTCGTTGCCGTTGCCTCTTTCCAGGTCTCTTCAGCCTTGATCGTACTGGCGATCGACAAGAGGAGGACGGCAGGAATGCTTCAGGCCTTGGGTGCCACCGGCGGCCGAATTTGGCGGATTCTAACCATCGCGGGCATCACTCTCGGGGGTGCCGGGGTTGCCATTGGGGCAAGTCTCGGAGTAGCAGTGGCAGCGTTTTTGACCGTGACGCGCACGATTCGGTTTCCCGAGCATCTGGCAAAGGTCTATCTGGTCGATCACGTTTCCTTCATCGTCATGCCCCTCCATCTGGCGGCGGTCGTCGGCGTGTGTTCCGCCCTGGTGGTACTCGCTTCGGCCTGGCCGGCGGTGCAAAGCGCCCGGCGGGACCCTGCGGCATCGCTGCGGGCTGTTTGATCGCAAGGGCAGAAGACATTTGAACCGCAAAGCCGCAAAGGGCGCGAAGGAAACGCCAAGACAGAAGGAAATGAACCACAATAACGCGATGGCCATGAAGAGGAGGCAGCCCTTCATCTCGTCAGTCAGAAATCTGAACAATCGGCCCTGTTTGATTGAAAAGGGAGATGCAGGCGTCTGGTAGTCTTCTCGGGTGAACCGTGGCGTGATCCCTGGCGTAATCCTTGTCTGTGCCGGCATCCTGGCGGCGTGGCGACCGGTGGAGACACACCCAGCGACTGGGGTGGTGCTGGCTGTGGTCTTCTTGGCGGTGATTCCCTGGGCGTGGGAGAGAACGTCTGCTGAGATGGCCCGGAGTTCAGCGGCATTGATTGCTGTCTCGTTGGTGTTCCTGGTTGTGGGCCAGGCCGGCGGGTGGGATCGATCGGAGGCGATTGCACAGATTTTTCTGGCTGGGGCTGTGGTGGCGACGGTTTGGGTGGCCTCGAGGCATCCTCCAACAGGCTGGGTGATTGAGGTATTTGCCATCGGGTTGATCGGTTTGGCGATCTGGGGTCTATGGCAGAGTCTCGGTGGATTGGACCACCTGCGGGTTCTTACTGAGACCCTGCCCGACCATCTTCGTGCCGGCGCTTTGGTCCGCATTGAACGGGGCCGAGCGTTCGCGTCGTTCTTGCTTCCCAGTCATCTTGCAGTTGTACTGGCGACCGCATTGCCGATTATGTTGGTCCGCATCGGACGAGACATCAGAGGGATCGTATTCGGCCTTGCATTCGTCCTGGGTGTTTTGGGCTTGTTGGCCACGAGGTCTCCGATTGGCGTGGTGCTGGCCATCGGCTCGTGTTCTTTGGTTCTGATTGCGTCGCGGCGAAAAAGTCTCTTCTTGGTGCTTGGTTTAGGCCTGCTCGCTGTCGCGGTCGTCGTCGCCTTTCGGCCGGATGTCCTTCGGTTGGAGCCCGTCGTCCTCCGATTGGACAACTGGGGTTCAGCGTTGTGGGTCTGGTTGACGGCCCCGTTCGTCGGCGTCGGCCTCGGTGGGTTCGGCCAGGTGGCGCAGGCTGTCCCGTGGCCCGTCGGCAATCATCCAGTCCATGCCCACTCGATGCCGCTCGAGATGTTGGCAGACCTTGGTGTGTTCGGGTTGGCTGTCTGTGTCGGAACGATGGTCTGGATTCTTGGTATTGCCAGGCGGCTCTGGCCTGGTCGACCTGACATCGCTGCTGCCCTACTGGTGATTCCTGCGCACAATTTGGTGGATTTTTCTCTCTACACCTCCGCTGTCGCCCTTCCCTGGGCCATCGTGATGGGCTGGTCTCTCGCGTTGACGAGGGACGGTGGAGAGGCCGAGGTCCCGGTATCTCGGGATTTGCGGTGGATCCCGGTTCTCGGTGGAGCCACCGCTGCCGCAGTGGTCCTACTGGTATTCACAGGGTTCATTCTGGAGGAGGCCGCCCGGGGCGAGGGACCCCTCGAGACCCGACTCCAGTGGGCTGGGCGCGCAGCCGTACTGACCCCCTGGAATGCAGACGCCACCGATCTCCTCGGCGTGCTCGCCTTGGAGAGCGGAAATCCCAGGGTTGCGCAGGAGTCCCTGCGATTCCTCGAGGCCCGACAGTGGCAGCGCCCTCGGTCGGCGGCCCGGGCCCAG
>DAOWGJ010000250.1 GCA_030637505.1 Holophagae bacterium | reverse complement strand
TTCAGTCACTCGGCGCCGGAAACCCTGACGGTCAAGTTGATACCACTTGCCGAAGATGTCCTGCGGGCTCAGAAGCAGTTCAAGGCCCAGGACCGGCTGGACGCGGCCAAGGAGCTGGCGGCGAAGGGCGACCTTGAGGGCGCCCGGGCTGAGTACCGGGCGGCGATTGCGGAACTTGACGAGCAGGATCACCCGATTGTCCTGGCCGTATTGGCAAGCACCTACATGGGCGAGGGCGACATGGCCAAGGCCAGGGAGATCCTCGAACAGAGTCTGACGATTGATCCCGAACACATCAACAGCCTCAAGACGATGGCCGCCATCGCGGCTGCTGAAGGTGACGCCGAGCAGGCGGAGGTTCTCCTGGCGAAGATTCCGGCGGATGAGGCGGTCCATCCCAACACAACGATGAATCTGGGAATGGCCCACTACAACAAGGGCGAAATGGAGCAGGCCAAGACCTACCTCGACCGCACCATCAGGGACCATCCCGACGTGTCCCAGGCCTACTATTTCAGGGGTTTGATCAATCTCAGCCTGGAGCCCGAGGCGGCCAAGGCGGATTTCAAGAAATTCATCGAGATGGTGCCGGACTCGCCTCAGGCGGCCGAAGCCCAGGAATATCTTACCTACCTTGAGGCGCCTGCAGGGGAATAGTGGGAGTTGCCGGACCGGCAGTCTGGTGAGAAATGGCGGCTAACGACCGGCGGGAAGACGAACGCCTGGTGACGGCGGCCTTGGGGGGCGACGAAGACGCCTTTGCCCAGCTGGTTCGACGATATCAACGACGGCTGACCGCGTTTCTCTCGCAACTTGTCGGTGATGTCGAACTGGCGAAGGAACTGACGCAAGAGGCCTTTATTCGAGCCTGGTCGGCTCTGGAACGTTATGACCCGACCTACCGTTTTTCGACGTGGCTCTTTCGGATAGGCCACAATCTCGGCATCGACCACCTTCGCCGCCGGCGGCTGAAGACCGTGCCGATCGTGCGTGAGGATCGCGATGGAGACGAGGTTGAGGTCGTTCTGGTTGATCAGGCGAAGGACCCTTTGGGGCACCTGAGAAACTCAGAACTTGCAGGCGCCCTCCGCGAGGCAATCGAGGCTCTTCGCCCGGAGTACCGGGAACTTGTGCTGCTTCGCCATTTTGGGGGCTTGAGTTATCAGGAGATCGCCGACCTGGAGGCCATGCCTTTGGGTACGGTCAAGAACAAACTTTTTCGGGCCCAAAGCGTATTACGCAAGGAGTTGGCTTCGTTCTTGTGACGGCGCCTCGGGAGGCATGGTGAATAGCCAGTGTGAAACAGTCCGCAACATCCTGGTCGAGCACTCCGGTGCAAAAGACCGTCAAGACCCCGTCGTCGACAGACATCTGGAAGACTGTGAGGGTTGCAGGCGGTTCGCCGCGAAAGAGGCGCGCCTGGGCGACATCCTGGAAGCCGCCTCACCCCCGGTAGATCGACCCCTGCAAGATCGGGTGGTCCACGCCGTTTTGATTCTGGAGGTTCGCAGACGCCGCTTGGCTTTGGTGCCGGTGGCTGCATCTGTGCTCCTGGTGCTCGCCGGCGTGACGGTGTTGGGTGGGGTTCCGGCCGCTTCCATGGCGGCGGCTCTCCCCGCATGGGCAGGCAGTGGATGGCCGGCGCTCGCCGGCATGGTGATGGACTTCGTCGGCGCCTTGCGCGCCGTAGCGGTTGGTTTGGCCGATATGATCTCAGGGCCGGTAGTCCTGGGGGCGGCGATGGTCGTTGCGGCTGGTGTTGCAAGCATGATATTGGTTTCGAAGAGGTGGAGACGCCACGCACTATGGTCCGGTCGTTCCTGACTCCGGTTCTGGTCGTTGTACTCCTTGCCGCCGGCATCGCCTCGTCCGAGGCGGGGCCCGATGTCTTTCGATTGGCGACCGATCTCGACGTCAATTCCGAAGTGCACGGCGACGCTGTTGTGCTGGCCGGGGATCTGACCCTGGGACCAGAGGCGCGGATCCACGGTGATGTGGTCGCAGTGTTGGGAAAGGTCCATCTGGACGACCGGGCCATAGTTGACGGCCGGGTGATTGCATTGCCGTCCCTGGCGGCCCTGGATCCAGACCCCACTCGGGCGGGAGGCAGTTTGACCCTGAGGCCGGGCCTGTTTCTCATCACTGCGGGATTATGGCTGGTTGCCACGACGTTTGTGGCCTTCCTCCGACCGCATCAACTCCGTTCAGCCGTGGCTGATCTGCGGCAGGCCGGGTGGCGACTGGCGGTTCTCGGGGTGGTGGTGGTGATTACCCTGTTTGCGGCCCTGGTGGCGGTTCTGGGGTTTGGGCCGGTGTGGGGCGTGCCGTTGGCCGGGTTCCTGATGTTGATCTTCCTGATCGTCAAGGCGGTCGGACTGACAGTCCTCGGAGCGTGGATCGGTGGGCCTGCAACCGCTCGATGGGCCGGCAAGGGCCGGTCGATCGGCCTCAGTGTATTCGTCGGCGTGTCCCTCCTGCTGCTGGTCCGGCTCCTGCCCGGCATTGGAGCAACCCTCTGGGCCCTGATTTCGATTGCCGCACTCGGAGTGGGAGTCTTCAGTGTTCTCACTGAGTGGTCGACCTCCGAAGAGCAGGGTCACCGAATCGCCCTTGCAAAATGACCTTACGCAAGGATGCGCGCAGCGCCTCGACAGGATCCTGTAGGGCAGAGGCCTGAGCCCTCTCCCAATTCTCGACAACGCCGGCGGCCTATGCCCTGCAGGATTTGAGGCCCGGCCGGGCCTCCAGTGATAGCATCCCCCCATGGCTCGTCGATCGGCATTGCTGTTTCTGGGACTGGCGTCGCCCGCAGTGTTGGTCTCCAGTTGGTTTTCAGGGTTAGCGGCCGAGCTGTGTTTCATTCTTCTGGTGATGGCGTTCCCGGCCGCCCTGATCACCCTTGCAGTCGCGAGGGATGGACTAGGACCGTTGAAGGCGCCGCTGGCGGCCCTGACCATCGTCCTTGAGGTGTGTGGCATCGCCATGCTCCTGCTGCAGGGACAGGTTCTCCAGGGGCCCTGGTTCGGGGGGTTTCCGGTTGCGGCGGCGATTCAGGTCTATGGCCTGTGGTTGGGCCCCTTGCTGCTGGTGGCTCTCGCCTACGGATTGACCTTCGACCGTTGGGAACTGCCCGAAGAGGATCTCCGTCGTTTTGATGCCCGCCGCAGGGCCAACGGCGGGGACACCGAACGATGACATTCAGCATCGTTGTGTCGGCAGTGGTCTACCTGGTCCTGGTGACGGCGGTTGGCATCTGGGCCGCGGGCCGGACAAAATCAGCCAAGGACTTCTTTATCGCCGGTCAGAAAATCGGGTGGGTCGTCACGGCCTTTGCGACGATGTCGGCGGCATTCAGTGGGTTCGTATTCATGGGCGGTCCAGGCCTGATGTATCGCGTGGGTGTCGCCTCGTTGTTCATCTGCATTCCCGTCGGATTCACCTCAGGGCTCTTGTGTTGGGTCGTCGGGAAGAGGCTGAGGTTGTTGGCCGGCCTTCGTGAGATCTACACGGTGCCGGATGTCATCCTCTGCCGCTACCGAAGCCGCCGTGCCTCGGGCCTTGCGGCGGTCGCAGTCATTATCGGGACGATCGGCTATCTGGGGGCCCAACTCCAGGCTCTGGGAATCCTGATTGAGATGGTTTTCGGCACCAGGGCGCTGTTTGGGCAGTGGAGCCTGTTGGGGGCAATGATCCTCGGCTCCGTCGTCGTTGTGTTCTACGCAACCGCCGGAGGCATGGTGGCCGGGGTGTACACCGATCTTTTCCAGGGTGTGTTGATGGTTGCTGCGGCACTCGCGGTCTTCTTCTTCTGCCTTCAATCGGCAGGCGGGCTCGAGGCGATGTCGCGATCGATTGTCTCCTCGGAGGCGTTCGGCCCCAACCACCTCGATCCCTTTGGAACCCTGCCGGTAATGACGGCCGTGGGTTTCTTCTTTGTCTTCGCGGTGGGCCTCCTGGGTCAGCCGCACATGCTCCACAAGTTCTTCATGCTCTCAGACCCCCGGACCCTCAAGTGGATGCCCCTGGTGATCGGGCTGACACAGTCGGCGTGCGTGTTGATCTGGCTGGGAATCGGATTGGCGGTCCCGGCGCTGGTGGCCCAGGGACGTATGGCCTCATTGGCCAATCCCGATCAGGCTGCGCCTCAGTTCCTGTTGGATTTTACGCCCGGAATTCTGGCAGGCTTGGTATTTGCCGGGGTTCTGGCCGCCATCATGTCGACCGCCGACTCCTTTTTGAACATCGGGTCCGCGGCCATTGTCCGGGATCTGCCGAAGGCTTTCGGTCGCCGAGTCCGCAACGAGTTGTTGTGGGGGAGGGTTGCGGTGGTTGGTCTCGCCGTGTTTTCTGCAGTCTTCGCCTTTCTCTACGAAGACCTGATCGCCCTGATCGGGACTTTTGCCTTTGGGACCTTCGCGGCAGCCTTGGCCCCGGCGGTGGCCATCGGTTTGAACTGGCGCCGGGTAGGGGCGACCGCCGCAACGGCCTCGATCGCGACGGGCATGGTCGTCAATCTGGGTCTGGAGTTCCTGTCGAAACAGACCGTGGTGGACTGGCTTCCTTCAGCGCCCTTGAAGGCGGGAGTCCTGCCCGCAGCCGTGTCTCTCGGGGCGTCCTTCACGGTGTTGTTTGCTCTGACCTGGTTGAGCCCCGCCCGCCACGACCCGGACCTTGACCCCGATGTCGACTTCGTGATGCAGATTTAATCCGCCCCTGGTACAGGTACACTCCTGGGATGATGCGCCGGTGGCTCTTCCGCCTGTTGGCCCTGGTCGGGCCGGTCCTGATTCTCGTGGCAGTGGTGGAGGGTGGATTGCGCCTTGCGGGGGTCGGACACCCGTCGGCCTTCTGGGTTCCGGCCCGAATCGGTGGACGGGTCCTCGCAGTCGATAACCCCTATTTCACATGGCCGATCTTTGGTCCCCGGCGAGCCCGGTTGGCAACGCCGTTTGCGCTGCCGAGGTCTAAAGCGGAGGGCGTAACCCGTGTTTTTGTCCTTGGTGGGTCAGCCGCCCAGGGCGATCCGGATCCCTCTTTTTCGATGGCTCGGTTTCTTGAGATCCTTCTTCCGGCGGCATGGTCGAACACCCGATTCGAGGTTGTCAATGCAGCGATGACGGCGATCGATTCGACAGTCGTTCGAATGGTGGCCCGGGATGTTCTGGCGCTGGAGCCGGATCTGCTGGTCGTCTACGCGGGCAACAATGAGATCGTCGGCCCATTCGGACCGAGTGCCGGCGGTCGCGCGCGGCGAATGATCTCCACAACCCGCCGACACCTGCTTCGGTTGCGGACGGCGCAGGTCATCGCAAGAGTGGCGGATGGCGCCGCTCTTCGTCGCGGAAGAATGGAGGAGTGGCAGGGGTTGGAGGCATTCCTCGGGCTTGAATTGGGACCCTCTGATCCGGCCCTCAACGAGGTCCGCGCGCGTTTCGAGTCCAACCTCCAGGCAATTCTCGAGATGGCTGAGAACGCCGGCGTGCCCGTTGTCCTGTGTACCGTCGGCGTCAACCTCGCGGACAGCCCGCCCTTCGGTTCCGGCGTTGGGCCGGACCTGAAAGACGCTGAGCGTCAGACCCGGGCTCGGTTGATTGACGATGCGATGCAGGCGGCGGTCACAGGAGAATTCGACCGTTCACTGGAAGTGCTCGAGACGGCTGGGCAGATTGGTGGCTCTTCGGCCGACATTGAGTTCCTCCGGGGGAAAGTGCTGGCGGCCGCTGGGCGTCAAGTCGAGGCCTTGAAGGCCTTCACCCTCAGCCGGGACCTGGACAGACTACGGTTCCGAGCAGATTCCTCCATCAACCGGATGATCCGGAAGGCGGTCCAAAGTGCCGACGACAGGACCGTCGTACTGGCCGATGTCGAGAAAAGGATGGAGGCGGAAGCATCCGATGGCGTGCCGGGCCGGGAGTTTTTCTACGAACACGTGCACTTGACCTTCGGGGGAACTTCAATTGTCGCTCGGGAGATCGTTCGTGCTCTGGCCGCCGGCCGGCTCTCGTCCCCGTTCGGAGATGATGCGGCCCAAGAACTGCCCGACGATGGTGCGCTCGCTCGCCGGCTCGCTCTGACCGGGTGGTCGACGGTGCGCTTGGGTTCGGAGGTTTTGGACCGGATGAAGAGGGCGCCGTTTACCGGGCAGCTGGGTCATGAGGCAACGGTCCAAACAATCGAAGAGGACCTTCGGAGACGCTCCTCTCTTGTGGGACCTGAGGGCCTTGTCAGGACCAGGGCAACGCTGTCTGGGGCCGTTGAACGGCATCCGGACGACTGGTTCCACGCCTACAACCTGGCCCTGTTACTTCGACAGATCGGGGACAACGAGGGCGCCATTCGGCATTTGCGAAAGGTCCTGGGATTGCGTCCGACCTTTTCGTTGGCCCGACGGGAGTTGGGAAGGGCGCTCCTCAGGACGGGCCGGCCCGAAGCGGCCGTCACGGCCTTTCGCCGGGTCGTGGCCGTCCATCCTTTCTCGGGCGAGGCTTTGACCGACCTCGGTGCGGCTCTGGTGGCTGCCGGGCAGCTGGGTGTTGCGGTAGACCCTCTTGAGCAGGCCCTGAAACTCGAGCCTGAGAACGTCACGGCGCTTTACCATCTGGCGCTGGCCCAGGCCTCAAAAGGTGAGGGCGGTCGGCGGCAGGCGATTGAGCATCTTGAGGCCGTGCTGTCCCTGGATCCCGGACATAGTGACGCGGCTGATGTGCTTCGGGCTCTTGAAGGGCCGGGCCGGTGACTCAACACGATTGATTCCCACGATGAGATGACCTGATTTTTGCCGCCTCTAGCCCGGTGAAGCGATGCCTGTTATACTCCCCGTTCGTCCGGGTTTTCCCGGAACGGGGAGCGTGTGTGTCGATAAGCCTATCCAACGTTGATGAAAGCCCGGTGACCTTTGTTGAAGAGGTCGTATTGCCGGTCGACCAACTGGACCCCAACCAGCTGGCCGGTACGGTGACTGTGCGCCTCGAGGGTCGAGTGCTTGCGATGGACGGCGGCTATTTTGTCGAAGGATCGATGGAGGCCGAATGCTTGTTGATATGCAGCCGCTGTCTGGAACCGGTTCCCTGGAAGGGGAACGATCGATTCTCGGTTGAAATGCGGCATCCGCTGGATGCTGCTGATGAGGAAATCGAGCTGGGAGATGGTGATTTGAATGTTATGTTCATCACCGGTGACCAGTTGGATGTCGGGAGTCTGGCGGCTGAGCAGGTGATGCTCAATCTGCCGATGCGAATTCTGTGTCAACCGGATTGTTCCGGTTTGTGCCCGCGATGCGGCGCCAACAAGAATCATGAAGGAAACTGCCGGTGCGAGCCCGAAGTGGATCCCCGATGGGAGTCGCTTCGCGGGCTACAAGGCCGGCCGTCCTGAACGGAGTAGATCATGGCAAACCCAAAGAGAAAGATTTCTCGAACCCGGCGTGACAAACGACGCGCCCACCACGCCCTGACCCCGGCAGGCTCCAGCCTGTGTACGGAGTGCTTTGAGGCCAAGTTGCCCCATCACGTGTGTCCGCACTGCGGCTATTACAAGGGGCGTGAAGTGATTGCAGTTCAGGAACTCGACTGAGTTTGACCGGGTGAGAGCGTGACCACAACGGGCCCCATTGCCATCGACGCGATGGGTGGAGACGGTGCGCCCCAGCCCGCCATCTCAGGGGCCCGGGAAGCGGTCGAAGAGCTGGGCATCGATATCATCTTGGTCGGCCCGGTCAAACGACTTCGTAAGGAGATCGGGCGGTTGCGTCCCCTTCCCAGCGGCATCGAGTTGGTGGACGCCCCCGATGTCGTGGCGATGGATGACTCGCCCTTGTCTGTCTTGCGGGAGAAGCCGGACTCCTCACTGTCTGTTTGCGCCCGCCTTGTGCAAGAAGGTCGTGCGGCGGCGATGGTCACGGCAGGCAATACCGGCGCGGCCTGGGTTGCGGCCAAGTCCATCCTCGGGATGATCGAAGGAGTGGACAGGCCGGCTTTGGCGGTCGTTCTCCCCAAAGTCAACGGTCAAACGCTCCTTCTGGATGTCGGGGCCAACGTCGTATGCAGACCGGAACACCTGGTCCAGTTCGCAGTGATGGGTTCCCTGTATTCCAGGTATGTCCTCGGCGTCCGGAGTCCTTCGGTCGGGCTCATGTCGGTCGGTGAGGAAGAGAACAAGGGTGGACCCAGGGTGCGGGAACAGTACCGGCGTCTGGCGTCGGCCGGCATTCGGTTCAAGGGCGCCGTCGAGGGGCGGGATGTCTTTTCGGGCGAAGTGGACGTCATTGTCACCGATGGATTCACGGGCAACGTTATCCTCAAAGTGGCCGAGGGCCTCGGCGAGATGGTGGTCTCCGCTTTGATGGAGGAAGCTCGGCATTCAGCCGTTTACGGCGCCGGCCTTTTGATGGCCAAGGGCGCCTTTAGAAACCTCAAGAAAAAGGTCGACTATTCCGAGTACGGCGGTGCGCCGCTTTTGGGCATCAAGGGCGCCTGCCTCGTGGCTCACGGGCGGTCGTCATCGCAGGCCATTCGGAATGCGGCCCGGTCCGCCGGAGATTATGCGTCGAGCGGTATCATCGGCCGCATCGAAAATACCATCCGCAGGTTTCCGGCCGTTCGAACGTCAAGGGAGTGAAAATCAATGAATGATGGTTACCGGACGACGGCCCGCATCGCGGGTCTCGGTCGTTTTCTACCTGAAAAAATAGTTACCAACCACGATCTGGAAAAGATTGTGGACACCACTGACGAGTGGATCACTACCCGTACGGGAATCAAGGAGCGTCGTGTCGTTGCCGAAGGCGAAGCCCTGGTCGATCTGGTGGTCCGGGCCGGGAAGGCGGCCCTCGATGATGCCGGTGTGCCGGCTGAGGCCGTCGATCTCCTGATCGTTGCCACGGCAACGCCTGATCAGCCGATTCCGGCGACTTCAGCGATAGCTCAGCCCCAACTGGGGGTCGTCAACGCCGTCTGTTTCGATATTTCGGCAGCCTGTTCGGGCTTCACCTATTCCTTGAACGTCGCCCGGCAGTTCATTGCCACCGGAGCGGCCAAGAATGTCCTTGTCGTAGGAGCGGAGTGTCTCACCCGATACACCGACTGGAGTGATCGCAAGACATGCGTTCTCTTCGGAGATGGGGCGGGAGCTGTCCTTCTGCAACCTTCTCCGGCGGGAGAGGGCATCCTCCAGATCGACTGGCGGACCGACGGCACGTGGGCTGATTTCATTTCGATGCCCGGCGGCGGCAGCCGCTTTCCTCCGGGCAGTCAAGAGTCCCTTGATCAAGGCCTTCCTTTCATCAAGATGCGGGGCAACGAGACCTTCAAGGTGGCCGTTCGGGCAATGACCGAGCTGAGCCTTGACTTGATGAAACGAGCGGGCATCCAGCCTGCCGACCTCGATCTGTTCATTCCCCACCAGGCCAATCTCCGAATCATCCAGGCGGTCGGCAAGAGGTTGAGCCTGTCGGACGAGCAGGTCTATACCAACGTCCAGCGGTTCGGGAACACGTCGGCTGCTTCGATCCCGCTGGCGATGGTCGGCGCCGTCGAAGAGGGACGACTCAAACGCGGTGACCTCCTGATGATCACCGCTTTCGGGGGTGGCCTGACCTGGGGCTCGGCCCTGATCAGGTTTTAGAGAATGGGTAAAATCGCAGCACTATTTCCCGGTCAGGGTAGCCAGGCGGTCGGCATGGGTCAGGACCTGGCCGCTCGTTGGCCTGAGGCCGCCGAGGTCTTCACGGCGGTCGATCGGAGCCTGGAATTCGAATTGTCCTCACTCTGCTGGGAAGGACCTGAGGATCAACTCCGCTTGACGGAGAATACCCAGCCTGCCCTCCTGGCACATTCCGCCGCCGCGTGGGCTGTTTTGGCCGCCGGTGGGTTGAAAGTTGACGCTGTGGCCGGCCACAGCCTTGGAGAGTACTCGGCCATCGTCGCGGCCGGCGGGCTGGGTGTGGCCGATGCCGCAACCACCGTTCGGCTGCGAGGCCGGTTGATGCAAGAGGCTGTGCCGGTGGGCCAGGGGGCCATGGCGGCGATTCTGGGACTCGACGATGAGATCGTGGTGGACATCTGTACCGCAGAAACCGCGTCCGGCCATGAGGTCGTTGTTGCGGCTAATTTCAATTCTCCGGGCCAGATCGTCATTGCAGGGGCTGCCGGGGCAGTTGAACGGGCCTCGGCAACGTGCAAGGAACGCGGCGCCCGGCGAACGGTGCTTCTTCCTGTCAGTGCCCCCTTCCACTCACCGATGATGGCGCCGGTGCGAGAGGGGCTGAGACCCACGCTGGAGGCCTTGGATTTCAGGACTCTTGACGTGCCGCTGT
>DAOWGJ010000279.1 GCA_030637505.1 Holophagae bacterium | reverse complement strand
GTCGAAGGCCAACGTGTGGTGTGCCGGGGGAGTGGTGTTTCGGCCGAGTTCCAGGGTGTCTGGGTCCAACAGCAGGCGGTGTCCTCTCGGTGACGGTACAGGCCGTACTTCTCGATGTAGGAAAACACCTCGTGCGGCACCAGTTCTCGGATTGGGAGTCCCCGGCCCTGACGCTCGCGGATCGATGTTCCCGAAATCGGGAAGGGCTCATGGTTGAGCAGATAAATCGTCTTGGATTCAACGTCCGCGACCTCTTCGAAGGGGGCGACGACCCGCAGTCGGTCCCGGATTTCTTCGGGGACTCGAGCCTTCAACTCGTCCCCCCACATGTGGGAGCGGTGGAGCACCACCAGATGGGCGAGATCGACCAAATCTCGCCACCGTTCCCATGACCCGATCTGAGAGAAAGAGTCCGACCCCATAATGAAGTACACGGTCTTGTCGGAGAAGCGCTGAACGAAGCGACGAAGGGTGTCGACCGTGTAGCTCGGTCCATCGGTAAAAACCTCGGCGTCCGACGCGTAGAATCCCTCGTAGTGCAGCGTGGCAGTCGCTATCATCGCCAACCTGTGGGTGACGGGAGTCAACGGTTCGGACAGCTTGTGGGGAGGTTCGCCGGCAGGCACGAAGTGGACCGCCTCGAAGTGGAAAGTCTCAAGTGCCCGGACCGTCGGGACCAGATGCCCCAGGTGGAAGGGGTCGAAGCTGCCTCCGTAGACCGCGATTCGTCCGGCCATCAATCAATCTCCCTTTCGTCGCCGGCGATTTCGAACAGAAGGTAGAGCAATTGGGCTACTCCTTCACCGGTGACCGCCGAGATCGCGTGGGTCTCGACATCGAAGGCCGATCCTACATCAGCCAAATCGATCAGGGCCTGATCCCGATCCGGAGCGGCGTCCATTTTGGTGCCGACCAGGAGCCAGCGTCTCTCGGCCAGTGAGGGGCTGTGGGCGAGGAGTTCGTCGCGAATCATCGTGACTCGTTCTCCGGGTGGGGGATCGAGCGTCGAGAGATCGACCAGGTGGACCAGGGCACGACACCGCTCGATGTGGCGCAGAAATTGTGCGCCGAGGCCCGCCCCTTCGTGGGCGCCCTCTATCAGGCCCGGGATATCGGCCAGAACCAGTGTCCGGTAATCGTCCCCAGGGGCCTTCACAACGCCAAGGTGGGGCTCCAGGGTGGTGAAGGGGTAGTCGGCTACCTTGGGGCGTGCAGCCGACAGGCGAGACAGGAGCGTGGATTTTCCGGCATTGGGCAGACCGACCAGACCGAGGTCAGCGATCAGCTTGAGCTCACATTCCAAAATGCGTTTCTGCCCCGGCTGACCACTGTCTGCACGGCGCGGTGCCCGATTGGTCGATGAGGCGAAGCGGGCGTTGCCCCGGCCTCCGCGCCCCCCGGAAGCGACAGTCAGTTGCTGACCGGCCTCGGTCAGGTCACCCAGCATTTCACCGGTCTTTGCATCGCGAATGATCGTACCGGGAGGGACATCCACGATGACTGAGCGGCCTCCGGCCCCGGTCTTGTTGGAGCCCAGTCCATTCCGGCCCCGTTCGGCCGTGACCAGGGATTTGTTGTAGAGGCTCAAGAGCGTGTTGAGGTTGGGGTTGACGACGAGGGTGACGTCACCGCCTCGGCCGCCGTCGCCGCCGTTCGGGCCGCCATGCGGCACGAACTTCTCCCGCCTGAAGGACACGCAGCCGTTGCCGCCATCCCCTCCGCTCACCGTAATCCTGGCCGAGTCAATCAGCATGCGGGTTGAATCGTATCATCAGGTACTGGTGAGATATACGCGCCGGCGGTCAAACGCGGCCTCGGACCTTTACGCCGTCAGGATGCTGATGTAGCGACCGAGTCGGCCGCGGTTCTTGAACTGAACCCGGCCTTCGGCGGTGGCGAACAGCGTGTCGTCTCGACCGCGCATGACATTGTTACCCGGTTTGAAGTGGGTGCCTCGCTGGCGAACCAAAATCGTGCCCGCGGTCACCGGCTGGCCGTCACCGACCTTGGTTCCGAGGCGTTGTGCGTTGGAATCGCGACCGTTGCGGCTGGAGCCCTGTCCTTTTTTATGAGCCATTGTTCCCCCTACGCCTCGATGCTTTCCACGCGAACGCGATAATAATCCTGGCGGTGTCCCTGGGTTTTCTTGTAACCCTTGCGGCGTTTCTTCTTGAAGACGATGATCTTTTCGCCTCTGAGGGCGTTGACCACATGGGTCTTGACGAGAGCGCCTTCGACGACCGGCTTGCCCACCCGAACTTCATCACCCTGACTGATCAGCATGACGTGGTCGAAGGTCAAGGGGTCTCCGGCCTTGAGATCGCGCTCAGTACGCTCAACGTTCAACTCATCGCCCGGGCTGACCCGGTATTGTTTTCCGCCGTGTTGGACAATTGCATAGTCAGTCATAACACACCTCTCCTCACAAACGAGGACGGACTTTGTAGCAGATAGGCCGCTTTCTGTCAATCAGATTCGTGTCAGAGGGGTTCGGCGAACTCGAAAATCTGTGCGGGGTAGCCCTTGGCGGATCATATGGCCTCTTCGACCCTTTGACCCGTCAACCCCGCGGCCCTCCCGGTCGGGTCCCAGGATTCCTCGGTGGGAGGTTCCCCGGCCGGGAACCGGGGTTTCCGGGACCGTCCCGCCGCTGCCGGATGTGCTCGAGCCGTTCTCTGAGCGAGAGTATCTTCTCCCACTGCTCGTGGGTCAAAACCTGCCGAACGGAAAGTAGCATTTCGAAGCGTTCGGCCTCCAGGAGGCGCCGGGCTTCGGAGAAGGTCCCAAAGGCCTTTCGGACCGCGGCAGGTTCGAATTCCTGCTGCTCGACCTGGTTTTCCAGGGCGAGCTTGGCCTTCTCCATCCCGGCGTTGAGATCAATCATGCGGGTGGCGTGCTCGTAGACCAGGCCCTTGATCCTGGCCTGTTGGTCGGAGCTGAGGTTGAGGTGGGTGACGATGCGGTCGTTTTCCCACCACTTCCCCGGCGGGAGGTTGTAGTCCCGCGCTGTGGCGGTCAGAGTCGAGAACGCCAGGGCTCCCAGAGTGAACAGCAAGATGAGGGTGCGTCGCATAGTGTCTCCGTCCTCAAGAATTTTGGGCCCCGAAGAGGGCCGCCAAGTCGTCGTCAGTGATGTCGTCAAAAATATCGAGGCCGGGAATGCTGTCCTCGGCCAAAAGGGAATCGGCTTGAGCCAGAATCTCCTCGACCCCGATCTCCGGCCGTGGCGACGATGCCGGCGCCGAACCATTTTGATGAATGAACAGTCCGGTTCCGATGGCAATGGTGAGAGTTGCGGCAGCTGCCAGAAGGGGTCTCAGCCAACGACGCCGGACCGCGATGGAGGTCACCGGGGCTGGGGGCAGGGCGTCGAGAATTCGTTTGAGTTGAGCATCCCAGTCGGGTGTTTCTTCTTCCATCGCCCGGCGCCGTGTGTTGACTTGGTCGAGAAACAGGGTCACGGAGCTGCGGCAACTGACGCACCCCTCGAGGTGGGCCAGTTTCTCCGGCTCCAGCGTGAGCCCGGCGGCGGCCGAGGCCATTTCGTGGTCATCGAGGTGGAGGTTCATCGGATGTCTCCCAATTCTCTGCGTAGACGATGGACGGCTCGGTGCAGCAGGGTTTTGACCGTTCCCGTGTGAACATCGAGGCTGTTGGCGATTTCCTCCAGGCTCATCTGAGCGTAGAAGCGGAGGCGAAAGACCTCTCGTTGACGGTCCGACAGATCGGCCTCGGCCTCTTTGAGGAGGGCTATGGTCTGGCGTTGATGGGCCTGTTCTTCGGGCCCGGCCCGGTGGTCTGGGATGTCCAGGATCGGTGAGTGGTCGTCGCCTTCAGTCTCGACCACGCGCAGCCCTTCCCGCCGTCGCTTCCGGAGGAGGTCCAGGCAGGTATTGATGGCAATTCTCGTCACCCAAGTCGAAAAGGCCGCGCGCCCGTCGAAGGCGTGGAGGCGGGTGTAGGCCTTGATCAAGGCGTCTTGTGATGCGGCGTCGGCCTCGTCGGGCCCGACGTATTGTCGGCACACCAGCCACACGCGGCGCTGATGTCTCGTAACCAGGATCCCGAAGGCATCCGGATCCCCGGCCCTGGCACTGTCGACCAGTTCCTTTTCGTCGAGAGGAGGCTGGTGACGTGCGGCAGTCATCATCGTTGCTCGTTGCACTTCAGATGGACGCCGAGAACAGCTGCAAGGTTGACATGGGTCGATTATGGCGTATAAGGCGAAGTTGATCCCAATTTTCGGTCCTGCTCCTCCTTTCCGGTACTATGGAGACCTCCTGGAGGGTGTGGGGCATAGATGGCGGATGGAGGTACTGGGTGAAGCGGCCGGAACGCGTCGGAGTGGTTCTCAAAGGAACGAGCAGCGAGGCGGTCGAATTGGGGCGCCAGCTGCTGGTCGAATTGGAGCGCCTCAGGATCGAGGCCGTGTTGGACCGGGAGAGCTCGGAGACCCTCGACCTCCCAGGTGAGGTGTCCCGGGCGGAACTGGCCTCCGTCACAGATCTGGTCGTTGTACTGGGGGGTGACGGCACCCTGCTTTCGGTAACACGGGATCATGTCGGGGACACCCCGATCCTCGGCATCAATTTGGGAACACTGGGCTTCCTGACGGAGCATTCGGTGGACCGGCTCTTTCCCCTGCTCCATGCCGTCCTTGACGGCGATTTCGAGGTGGAGGAGCGGCAGCGGCTCGAGGTTACGGTTGAGAGGCCCGGGCGCGAACCCACCGTTCGGCGCGCCCTCAACGATGTGGTGATCAACAAGTCGGCGTTGGCGCGCATGGTCGTCTTGTCGGTGCATGTGGACGAGGCCTACCTCAGCCGGTTCAAGGCGGACGGATTGATCGTGGCGACTCCGACCGGGTCGACCGCCTACAACCTGAGTGCCGGCGGCCCGATCGTCTACCCGACGCTTGCCGTGGTGTTGGTAACACCGATCTGCCCCCATGCCCTGACCAACCGGCCGATCGCCCTGTCCTTGGACTCAGTGATTGACATCCGCCTGGAGAGCCGGTCCGAGGAGGTCTATCTGACCCTGGACGGCCAAGAAGGGTTCCCCCTGACGCCGCGGGACCTCGTTCGTATCCGGCGTTGTGAGGAACCAGTCCACCTGGTGACGGACCCGGGCCGATCTTATTTCCACGTTCTCCACCGGAAACTGAAATGGGGAGAACGGGGAGGCTGAGGTACCGCCACCTCCGGCGCACGATCATTGCGGTGTCGGGGGCGTTGGCGGTCGTCGTACTCTTGGTCCTCAGCCTGTGGCGGGTCCTGGAGAGCGATGCCGTGCGTACATTCACGGCCCGAAGACTGGAACGGACGGCGAAAACCGTTGCCGGCGTCGATCTGGAGATCGGTGATCTCGGGTGGACGTTGGTGCCGCCCCGTATGGTGCTCTCGGACGTGCGACTCGAGAGTGGAGTCCTCAGTGCCGAGTTGGATTGGGCGGCGGTCGAACTGGGTGGATTGTTCGTGGCGCGGCGCACGGTCGTGCTGGATACAATCGAGGCCCGGGGCGTTCGTTTGCTCCTGCGCGAGGGGTCGGAGGTAGAGAAGAAATCCTACGGCGCTCCGGTACGCATCATCGTCCGCCATCTGGACCTCAAGGAGGTCGACGCCGAAGGCCTGGGACTGCCGGGCGGTTTTGGGCTCGTGATCGATGGCGGCGAGATGTCATGGCTGCAGGAACGGGGTTTGACCCAGGGCTACCTCGCGATCGAAAGGGTCGATCTGGCCGTTCCGGGGCTGGAGCCCGTGTCCTTGGGCGTCGATGCGAGCTTTCGCAGGTGGCAAGGTGGACTGGAACTGCCGACAGTGCGTCTTTCCGGGACCGATTTCGATGTGGGGGGCACCGCCACGTGGAATGGTGAGGCACTGACCGCTCGCCTTCGTGCTCAACTCGGTCTCGAAGAACTGGACAGGATTATTCGAACTCGGAGCCTGCTTGAGGGCTCGGTCACGGTGAATGCCGACATCGATACGGCGAGAGAGGCCATCGTCGAAGCGCGACTGGCGTCCGATCAGGTCGTCGTTGGCGGTTTTTCGGTCGAAGGGCTGCAGTTGTCCGCCGAGGTGGGCCGGACCGGTTTGACGGGGCAGGTGCACCAGGGCCGGTTCTTTGGGGGGGACCTCGAAGGGTTCTACCGGCTCGGACGATTGGCTTCCCCCTACCCTCACGAGGTCGAGGTCCGCTGTAGCGGGCTCGATCTGGCGGAGCTCTTGGGGAATCTGGGGGTTCCGGCGGGCGGTTTGAGCAGCAACGCCGACATCAAGGCCGAAGTTGCGTGGAACAGCAATCACTTTTCCGAGGGCCATGGAGAGGCCGCGGTCGAACTTCAAGGTGCCGAGGGGCGGCTTCCCGTGACGGGATTGTTGACGTTGAAGCTCAACCCGGAAGGCCTGCTCCAATTCATGGCCGATGATCTGAGCATCGGATCCTCGAGAGTTCACCTGGAAGGCCCCTTGGTGGTCGGCGCCTGGGCGCCGGAGTGGGGCATTCATGTGGAACCGGCCGAGCTTGCTGAGATTCTGCCCGCGGTCAATCAATGGGTGGGTGCAGAGGTCTTTCCGGCCGAGATTTCCGGCCGGGGCAGCGTTGACGTCGGATTGTCGGGCCCCTGGAAGCAGCTGACCGTCGGTATCAGAATGGATGTGGCGGATATTAGATATCCGCCCCTGGTGCTTGATCGACTCGTGCTGGATGCTTCGATCGCGGGGGGCGAGTGCCGGCTGGGGGGCGGGCGTTACCGGCTGGGTTCCGGTGGCGGACAAGTGGAAGGTGCGATTCGGTGGGCGCCGGAGCCCGGACAGGAACATCTGGATCTTCAAATTGACGGTCACCGGCTCCCACTGGATGTTGTGGCCTCTTGGGCAGGTATTCCCCAGGGTGTTGTGTCCGGTGAGGCCGCGTTTACCGGAGGCCTTCGAGGTTCGTTTAACGACAGCCGC
Organism: Holophagae bacterium; assembly: GCA_030637505.1. Taxonomy (GTDB): domain Bacteria; phylum Acidobacteriota; class Thermoanaerobaculia; order Thermoanaerobaculales; family Sulfomarinibacteraceae; genus DAOWGJ01. The sequence goes on along the minus strand of DAOWGJ010000279.1, from coordinate 7,881 downwards.
GGTTCATGGGCGCTGGGTCTGACCGACATTGAAGTTTCGGGAACGGAGGTAGGCTCGGGCTCGGCAACGGTCAACCTGAGCGAAGGCGCCTTCACGGTTTCGGGTCTGAGTTTCGACCGAGGGCTCGGGGGCCAGGTCCGGTGGGATCTGGCCAGAGGGAATCTCGGCGGCCGATTGGGCTGGAACGGCATGCCCTTCGAGAATCTACCGGTCGGCCTACTCCGGCTTTTCGGCCGGGTCTTTGATTGGCACGCGTCGTTCGAGTGGCCCTTGGTCGAGGCCCTCCCGACGGGCCGGCTGGAGATCACCGGTGAGGCCTCACGCTTCAGTGCCGACCTGGATCGTTCGGGGCTACGAGCCGCGGTGACGGTCGAGGGCATTGCGTCGGGCGAATTGGAGGCCTCTCTCGAGGACGACGGCTCGTCGTGGTCCGGCAGGGGCGCGGTCCAAGTCGAGGCCGTGGATGCCCTGGGGCGTAAACTGGCGCCCGAGGTCAGTCCTCCGTTGACCGGATCCATCCGTGTGCCCTTGAGGATCTGGGGCCAAGGAGGCCGGGTGCTCGCGCTTGAGGGATTTTTCGAAGATAGCGGGTTGCGTGTCGGTGACCAGCGGGCTGCGGTCCTTGGTGATCAGGGTTTTCGGTGGGATGCGGACGGTTTTCGCCTCAATGGCCTGGAAATCGATGTCGGAGGGGATGAGGTCTTCCTCAGGGGAGGCATCGACGCCGAGGGCCGTTTGGAAGGCAACGTCTCGGGTGTCTTCGACGCGCGATTGCTGAGGATCTTTCTGCCGGAGTGGGAACCTGCCGGTCGGGCCACCGGAACCATCGAGATCCTGGGTCTGGTCGATGCGCCTCGCCTGGAAGGCATCGCGAAAATCGAGAGAGGTTCGTTCCGGCTGCCTGGAACGCGGTCGGTCGTCGGCGATGTCGACGGCTCCCTCTTCCTGTCCGCAGGCGAAGTGGCCCTGGAGGATCTGAGCTTCAAGTTCATGCGGGGGCGCGGTCGGGGTCGGGGTCGGATCCATGTCGACGGTGGAGAAGCCAATATTCGTCTGGACGGGACGATCGAAGGTCTGGATTTCCCGCTCTTTCCCGGTTTTGTGCCTCGAATCAAGGGCCAATGGGCGCTCGAGGGGCCGGTCGGTGATTTGGAGCTGTCAGGCGATCTTGTCGTGACCCGAGGCGAGGTTCGGAGGCAGGACGACCTCGCCTCGCTGTTGATGGATTGGTTCGGCAAGGTCGGGCCTCCGGCGGAGGATGGGCTTCGATTGGATCTCCACGTCCTTGCAGATGAGAACCTCGTGTCCCGCAGCCCCTTCGTTCGGCTGGTTGGCAGCGCGGATCTCAACATCACCGGAACCGATGCGCGGCCGGGCTTGGTGGGCAGCGTCGAATTTATGGAGGGTGGAGAGTTCACCCTGCAGGGGATTCGTTACGAGTTGGAGCGAGGGCGGATCAGCTTTTCCGACCCGAGTCGAATCGATCCGATGTTGGATTTTCAGGCGAGAGCGCGCATCCGGGAATACGAGGTTTGGTTGAGTCTGACGGGCACGACGGACCGGTTGATCCCGACGGTGTCCTCAGATCCACCGTTGAATCCTGCAGAGATTTACTCGTTGATGGCCCTGGGCCAGGTGGGCCAGGGTGAGCCGGGAGGGGCCGTCGGCCTGACTATGGCTTCGACCCTGTTGACCCGGAGAATGAACGAAGTCTTGGGAAGCCGGGAGCAGTGGTTGTTACCGGTGGACCAGATACGAGTCGATCCCTTCATCGAGTCATCCACCGGTGATCCCTCGGCCCGCGTGACCGTCGTCAAACAGTTGAGCCCCTCTGTCACCGTCACCCTTCAATCCAACCTCTCCGGAAACAGAGAGGAGATCATCAGTGTCCGCTGGTACCTGGGGTCGGGCCTCTTCGTCGAGGCCTCCCGCGACTCGCGCAACAGCGACGGCAGTTACGGCCTCGATTTCAAGATGCGGAGGCGCTACTGATGACGGGGCTATCAGCTATCAGCTATCAGCTGTCAGCTCTGCGGTGGTGTCGGTGGTTGATGCCGGCGGTTTTGGTCATGTTCACGACGGGTGTTGTAATTGCTCAGGAAGTCCCTGTTGTTGCGATCGAAATTCAAGCTGGAGGTTGGGAGCCGGATCGCGACGTCGAGGGCGTCCTTGGGCTCGAGATCGGCAAACCCCTCGATCGCCGAAGGGTCCGTCAGGGAATTCAGGCCCTGATGGCGGCTGGAGAATTCTCGTGGATTCGTATTCGAACGCAGCCTGGGCCCGGTGGACTCGAGGTTACTGTGAAAATGGACCTCCACCCACGTCTTGTGGTGCTGGATATTGATGCGCCATCGGTATGGTGGGAGTTCAGAGTCAAACGGTGGTTGGGCCTCGAGGTTGGCGACCCGGTCAATCCCGGACGTTTCGAGGTGGATGCCCGACGGATTCGACGTCGAATCGAAAGGCGCGGCTATCCCAATGTCAAGGTCGATCCATATCTTTCCCTTGACCGAGGGGGCCACGGAGTGAGCGCGACCCTCGAGGTGCGGCCCGGGGATCGGGCAGTGCTGGCGGGTCTTGAAATAGAAGGACTCTCCGAGGGTCTCGACCCGGAGACTTTCATGCCGGACCTTGACGTCGGCCGGAAATTGACCGAGGCCGCAGTCGATGACCTTCGGGAAAAAATCGAACGTAAGATGAGGTTGGCGGGTTATTGGGAAGCCAAGGCAGTGACCGTGGAACGGACGGGCCCGCCCGCCGCCTCTGTTCTCGAGGTGAAGGTGGAATTGGGCCCCCTCTATCGCCTGGAAATCGAGGCGCCGGAGGGAATGGAGACGACAGCGTTCGAAGCCTTACCCGATGTCGCGGAGGAGGATCTCAACCCTGCGCAGACCGACGCCTTGGCCGAGACTATTGTGGAGCGGCTCCAAGAGAGAGGTTATCCCGTGGCCACGGCGTCGGCCGTGCTGGTATCCGAACAGGCGGATGACGCGGTCCTCACGATTCGGGTTGTCCCGGGACCGATGCTGCGGGTGACTGAAATCGGTTTCCCGGGTGCTGACCAACTGGAGGTCAAACGCCTCGGCAAAGCGGTCTCGGTCGAGAAGGGAGTGGGCAAGGCCGCCAAACCGTTGACTGCCAAACGACTCGATATGGACCGCAAGATCCTCGAGGACCTCTATCGCCGCAACGGTTTCCAGGATGTGGCTGTCAAAGAACCGGTGGTGACACCGACCGATGACGGAGGCCTCCGCGTGGATTTTCCGATCGACGAAGGGCTTCGGTGGAGTGTGGACGCCTTTCGGGTGGAGGGGGCGCCTGCGGAGGCCTTGCGCCTGACCGATGACGACCTTTACCAGCTGGAGGTGACCGAGGCGTGGGATTTCCGGAATTTGGATCTGCTGCTCGAACGGTGGAACCGGGCGATGGCCGATGCTGGCTATCCCGAAGCTCGGGTCACTGCGGACGTCGAGACTCTGGAAGCCGGAAGGGTTGCCGTGGTTCTTTCGGTCCAGCCGGGTCGGTACGTACGATTGGGTCGGGTGATGATTGCCGGTCTGACCAAGACGAAGGCATCGGTCGTGGAACGGGCCCTTGGAGTCGCCGGTCTGAGGGAGGGGACGCCGTACTCCCAGACGACGATCAACCGAGCCCAGCAGGAGCTCTACCGTCTGGGGTTGTTTCGGCGGGTGGCGATCGTGCCGATCCCGGGCCAGGAACGGCGGGTTGATCGAGGAGTGGTCGTTCGGCTGGAGGAGGGCCTTCAACGCTCCTACCTGGTGGGGCTGGGCTGGGGAACGGAGGAGAGGTTCCGTTTGACCTTGGGGTGGTCTCATCTCAACCTCTTCGGCGGCGCCCATGCCCTGTCCCTGGAGACCCGGTACTCCAGCCGGGAATTCCGGTACCAGATTGGGCTGAGGGAACCGCTGCTTCCCTGGATCGAGAAGCCGGGCTATTTCGCCCTGTACCGCACCGAGGAGACCTTTACAGATTGGGAACAGCTGCGGTGGGGCGTGTGGTTCGAAGTTGGCGATCGACTGGAAGTGCCTTTTCGCTATTGGTTTCGCTACGAATTCCAGGTCGTCGAGCCCGATGCTCCGGACGAAATCCTGTCTGAGCTGGAACGAGAAAATCAGCAAATCAAGCTCGCTTCGATCACCGTACCGTTTGAGTGGGATTATCGAAACGACATGCTCAACCCCACATCGGGTTTTCTGATCACCCTGGCTCCGGAGTACGCCTTCCCGCTTTTCAGTGCCGAGACAGAGTTTTTCAAAATCCGCGCCGGTATTACCCACCATCTCGACACTGCCGCAGGCCGGTTCAGTTGGGGGGTTCGGGTGGGGGCGACCCGTGTTGCAGACCTGGACCCCGAAGAGCCGGCGAACCTCCAGATTCCACTGGCCAGTCGGTTCTTCGCAGGCGGGTCGAATTCGCACCGGGCCTTCAGGACTGACCGCCTGGGCATCCCGGGGGAGACCCTGGAGGAGGATGGGACAGCCATCGGCGGCAACGCGATAGTGTTGGTCAACGCGGAATTTACCAAGCCCATTTGGAGAGCTCTGAACGGCGTGGTCTTCGTCGACGGGGGCAATGTTTGGATCGAACCCTCAGACATTAACTTCGGGCAGTTCCGTTGGGGCGTTGGGGCAGGTCTGCGTTTCGAAACGCCGGCCGGGCCCTTTCGTCTTGAATATGGCCACAAGCTCGAGCACGTCGAAGGTGAGAGTTCGGGCGAGCTGCACTTTTCGTTCGGGATGGCGTTCTAGCCGGGCTCCGCCCGGCTAAAAGAAACTGGAAACTGGATACTTGACTCGATAATCCAACTGCACCGAGAGATTCGGCTTTGAGGCAACTGAAAAGAAACTCGTCCGAGTTGCTCGGAGAACGATCCGCAAGCAGGTTTTTCCATCGCATTGTTGTCTTTCATCACACTCTTGCCTGCCCAGGTATGACTCGTCAATCGTTTGCAGCTTGTGTTCCTAGCCCACGCTACCCGCTTCGCGGGCCCGAGCCTCCGGCTCGGCTGAGCTTCGGCCTGGCGTCGGTTCCTAGTTTCCAGTATCGAGTTTCCAGTTTCGGTTCCCAGTCGAGGATTCCCCTCGTCTGTCGAAGCTCTGGGGGCTCCATCGGCTAAGGATCTCGCGGTGGAAATACGGAAATTCGACCGGGAACCCTGTACCATCCCCCCATGCCAGTTGTCTTGATTGCTGTTGGGATCGTTCTCCTGGGACTCGGCGCCTCCTGGCTGGTTGACGGCGCCTCGCGTCTCGCCCTTCGCTTCGGCATTTCTCCGATGGTTGTCGGGCTGACGGTTGTCGGGTTCGGCACCTCGATGCCGGAGTTCATGGTGTCGGTGCTGGCCGCCGGGCGCGGCAAAGGCGCCTTAAGTGTTGGCAACGCCGTCGGTTCGAACATCATGAATTTACTGCTGGTTCTTGGGGTGGCAGCAGTTATCCGAGAAATCGTAATCGTCGGCCGGCAAGAGGAGCTCAACCGGAACATGCTCTTCGGCCTCCTTCCCGCACTGGCATTGATGGTCGGTGCGTGGAACGGCATGATTTCGCGACCCCTGGCTGTCGTGCTCCTGGCCCTGTTTCTTGTATTTCTCGGGGTTACTCTGGCCAAGGCCCGGCAGGGAGAAACCGAGCGTCGAGAGAGTGGAGGCCCCTGGCTAAAGCATGCCGCAAAGGCTGTTGTCGGCATGGTCGTCCTGGCGTTTGGAGCGGAGAGTCTGGTGCGCGGTGGAACGGTCATCGCCCAGGATTTTGGAATTTCCGAAGCTGTGATCGGACTGACCCTGATGGCCTTCGGAACCTCTCTCCCCGAGTTGGCGGCCTCGGTTGCAGCGGCTCTCAAGGGCGAGAGCGAAATGTCGGTGGGAAATGTCCTGGGGTCCAACGTCTTCAACCTGGGGCTCGTTCTCGGATCGGCCTTTCTCCTCAGGCCTTCTGAGATTCCGGTGGCTATCATTCGGCAGGACATCCCGCTGCTGGCTGTTGCGACGCTTGCTCTGGGATTAGGGGTCATGAGAAACGGCAAGATCAGCAGGGTCGAGGGTTTCGGGCTTTTGGTCGCCGTCACGGCATACCTGGCCTTTGTCGTCGTTCGAGGGGCGTGAGTCGTGAGTGGCGACCGGGTCGCCGTTCTGGTCTCCGGGGGAGTGGACTCTGCGGTTGCCCTCCACCGTCTGGTCGATCGGGGCGGTCTGTCCCTGACTGCCTTCTACCTCAAGATCTGGCTCGAAGACGATGCTGCCTTTCTCGGTTCATGCCCGTGGGAGGAGGACCTGGAGTACGTTCGTTCGGTCTGCGACCGCCTCGCGGTTCCCCTGGAGATCGTCTCCCTGCAACAGGAATACCGCCGACGGGTGGTCGAGTACGCCTTGGGCGAACTCAAGCAGGGAAGGACGCCCAGTTCCGACATTCTGTGCAATTCACTGATCAAGTTCGGCGCCTTCCTCGAAGGGGCGGGCGCGGACTTCGACCGGGTCGCTTCGGGGCACTACGCCAGGACTCGCAGGGTCGAAAGTACGACCCATCTGCTGAGGGGCGTCGACCCCGTCAAGGATCAGACATACTTCCTCTGCAGACTGTCACAGGAGCAGGTAGCCCGGTGTGTCTTCCCCATCGGTGACCTTGGAAAGGACGAGGTTCGTCGCTTGGCCCGAGATTTGGACCTGCCCAACGCTCAGCGCCCCGACAGCCAGGGGATCTGCTTCCTCGGGAAGATCCCATACGATGAGTTCGTTCGTTACCACCTCGGCGACAGCCCGGGACCGATTGTTGATCTCGAGTCGGGACGGACGCTGGGCCGGCACCGGGGCCTGTGGTTCCACACAATCGGCCAACGCAAGGGCCTCGGCCTCGGGGACGGCCCCTGGTATGTCGTAGGGAAAGACCCGGAAACCAACGCGGTCAACGTGGTCCATGGTGACCATCTGGCCGGCCACAAGCGCCGTCAATTCCTCGTCGTCGACCCGCATTGGATAGCAGGCAAACCGAAGACCAGCGATTTGATGGTCCGCATTCGTCACGGCGAGAAACTGTGGCGTGCTGAGGTTCGTCTCGAGGACGCCGATAGGGTTCGGGTGGTCTTGAACGAGGGTGACCCAGGCATTGCCGCCGGTCAGTTTGCGGTTTTTTATGATGGCGATGAGTGCCTGGGGGGCGGGCCGATTGGGTAGGGACATCGCGCCAGCGCGAAGGGCTGCCGAGCCGCCTGACCGACTTGGCTTCCAAGAGCGCCCCTCTCGGACGGCGCGTGCCTGGTGCGGCTTTCTTCACCGGGCAGCCCTCCTAGCTGGGCCGTCGCCGCGAAGAAGGCCGACACCTGGCAACGCTCGGCGAAACCGTTGGCAATCGAATCTCGGCTGACGCCGTAGGCCGCCGAGGTCATTTCCCGGAGGGGCGGGCCTCCCATAAGAGCCGAAAATGTTGCCCCTCCGGGAAATGCACCGAGCGGGGGCGCGCCCCGCGCGACCCCGAAGGCCGGGAAAAGAGAACAGAGTCCAAGACAGCGACCGCGTCAGCAAACAGCTACAGCGTCAGTTGTCAGCGGCCGCAACAGTCACCAGCGTCCACAACCGGAGCAGCGGCAGATCTAGAGACGACCCGTTCAGGAAAATTGCCGGGCCTCGAGTCTCCTCCCTGGGATCGATCGCACTATTGTGATCCAGGGCTTCGACAACCCATCTTTCCCGGGGCCTCGGCATGATTTATCGATCTCCATACGAGTCATATCACTAGTTCAAGTACCACCTATATATTGCTCAAGTGGGGGCACCTTTAGAAGTGTCGGAAGTGTCTGGTCGGGTACCGATGGAAGACAGTATGTCCGAGAGCTGACGCAGATTCTTTGACCCAGCAGGAAAACGAATAC
>DAOWGJ010000355.1 GCA_030637505.1 Holophagae bacterium | reverse complement strand
GGGAATCATCGACACCCACGGCGACGGCCCGTTCGGGCAGATGGACGCGAAGGGCTATTTCCACTACGGCGCTTCCACCCGGGTGCGGGGCCTTGGATCCGGCCGACTCCAAATCGACCAGGATCTGATCGAACACAGCACCAAGGGCATGGAAATACTGGTCAGAACCGGGGAGACGTTGGGGCATTCCCGGTGACCACCGTCACACGGATTTTCACCGAACCTCAAACTTCAGGTATCATGCTCGCGGCGCGCTTGAGCGACCAAAACCCCGTGAGGACCTCTTTTGCTGAATCGTAACCATTGCCCGTTTACCTTTGTATTGATCGTCATCTTGGCCCTTTTCGGCCTCGGCGGCTGTCGAACAGCCACTCCAACGCCGGCGGCAACACCGACGCCGGCACCCGTCGAACATCCTGCTCCGACGGCAATCCCCGAGGTTCTCCCAACGCCTGAAGTCGAACCGACAACCGGCAATGGTGAGAACACTCAGTCGGACTCCGTGCCGGACTCCACCGAAACGACGGACCCCGAAGTAACCCAACAGGAGGCCCTCGACCTCTGTCGGTCAGCCGGAGAATTCCTTGACCAGGGAGACGTCGACGATGCCATCGCCGCACTGGATGGCGCCTACCGCCTGATGCTCGAATTGCCCTCCAATCACGACCAGGCCTATCTCCAAGCGAGGGAGGACATCCGCCGCTTGATCGCCGATCTGATCGTGCGAACGTATGAGTCTCAAAGAGTTGCCGGCGGTCCGGCAACCTCTTTCGACCTGGAAATCCAAATAGTCGACAACGCAGAGGTTCAGCGCGAAATCAAGGCCTTCACCAATGGAGAGCTCACCTTTTTCATCGAGTCCTATCAAAGGTCCGGGCTCTACCGGGAAATGATGCTGAAAAAACTGGAGGCTGCAGGGCTTCCCAGCCAGCTTTCGTGGCTGCCGTTGGTTGAGAGCGGCTACAAGGTCAAGGCTTATTCACGGGCCTCCGCTGTTGGCCTGTGGCAGTTCATCAGTTCGACCGGCCAGCGTTACGGTCTGACCCGGGATTACTGGATCGAAGAAAGGATGGACCCGGAGAAGTCCACCGACGCCGCCATCGGCTACCTGACGGACCTGCACGACATGTTCGGAGACTGGCCCAAGGCTCTTGCGGCCTACAACTGCGGCGAAGGCCGGGTCGCCAGATTACAGCGGAGCAATCCCAGCCAGTACCTGGACTTCTGGGATCTGTATTCCATGCTGCCGCGGGAGACCCGCCGCTACGTTCCCCGGTTCTTTGCAACCTTGATGATCGTCCAGGACCCGGCAAAGTACGGCGTGGTCCTGCCTCAAGCCTCGGCGCCCCTGCCCGACTGGAATCATGTTCAAATCGACAAGGCACTCAAGCTGGAACAGCTGGACGCTCAGCTCAACCTGCCCAAGGGATCGCTCCAGGCTCTCAACTCCGAATTGCGTCGCGGTGCAACACCCAAGGGACCATATCAGCTGAAGGTTCCTATTGACCGGCAGACAACCATCGTTGCAGCGATCGAGGCCATCCCTGTATGGAGTCCACCCCAACCGGCCTATGCGACCCACCGGGTCCGCCGGGGCGAGACCCTGTCCCACATCGCCCGGCGCTACGGCACATCGATCAACGCCATCATGCGATCGAACAATCTGCGGTCCGCCAACCGGATCTGGCCCGGTCAGAGGCTCAAGGTCCCGACCAGCAGGGGTGGCGCCATTGCCTCGGCGGCGACCTTCAACCCGGTCTCCGGAACCCACACCGTTCGGCGGGGCGACTCCCTCTATTCGATCGCCAGACGGTACAGCACGACAGTGGACCGCATTCGCCGGGACAACAAACTCTCCTCAAACACAATCCACCCCGGGCAAAATCTCAAAGTCACCGCCGGGTCCCGTTCAGACCTCAAGCGCTACACCGTCAAGAAGGGTGACACTCCCGGCGGCATCGCATCCCGCCACGGCGTTTCCCTGTCGGCCCTGCTCAGAGGCAATGGGCTCGGCACGCGCAGCACGATCTACCCGGGGCAGGTATTGGCGATACCATAGGGAGCTTTCAGCTATCAGCTGTCAGCTTAGCTACTTGCAAAAAATCAAGAAATAGCCACAAAAAGGCACAAAGAGTCACAATACAGAAGAAAAATGTAGGGTGGGCCTTGGCCCACCATCGGGAGCCTCCATTGGTGGGCCAAGGCCCACCCTACAGCTTGGGCGCATACAATAATCGCTCAGATAATCTAATCCGGCGAGGAAGAGAATGAAAGGGCGGAGGTTGTCTCCGCCCGACTATCACTGAATTTTGCATGCGGCTAAGGTGTCAGCTCAGGCGCTTGCAAAGGCGAGTGCAGCGCCACGAAGAGAAAGACAATGGAAGCAATGAGAACCCCCAATAAAACACTTAAATAAAGATGTTAGAAGTGTTCTCTTCCTTTATTGTGCTTTTTCGTGCCCTTTTGTGGCTACTCTCCTTGTGGCTTTTTGCAATAGGCTAAGCTGTCAGTTGGGAGGGGCGATGAACGAGAGTCTCGAGAGATGCTTGTCGGCCATGAGAGGCGAAGGTCTGCCGGAACTGGCGATCCGCACCTTCTCTTTGCACCTCGAACGTCTTCAGGGCGGCGAAAGCGGAAAGCTGAGCGGTCATGAAATCGATGCTGTTGCCGACCTTCCGGACGCCACGGCACTGAGCCGATACCACGAAACCGGCGTCACCGCCCTCGACCAGGTCGCCCTGATCAAGGTCAACGGCGGCCTGGGCACCAGCATGGGTCTGGAGAGAGCCAAGTCCCTGTTGCCGGTGCGCGACGGCTTGAACTTCCTTGATCTCATCGCCCGCCAAGTGCTCGCCCTGCGAAGAACCTCGAGGAGCGCGGTCCCGATTCTCTTCATGAACAGTTTTCGCACCGACGACGACACCCTCAACGCTCTCTCCCCCTACCCCGATCTGGCCACAGATGGTCTGCCCCTCGGGTTTTTGCAACACAAAGTACCCAAGATTCTTTTCAAGGGGCATCTACCCGCGCATGATGCCGCGAATCCCGAGTTCGACTGGTGTCCACCGGGGCACGGAGACGTCTACACAGCCCTCGTGACCAGCGGCTTGCTCGACAATTTGCTCGAGAAGGGCATCAACTACGTCTTCATCTCCAATGCCGACAATCTCGGCGCCGTCTTCGATGCCGAGATCCTTGGATACATGGTTGAAAACGACATCGACTTCCTGATGGAGGCTGCCGATCGAACCGACGCGGACCGCAAAGGCGGCTACCTCTGTCGGCTGAAAAACGGTCGGCTTGCCCTGCGTGAATCGGCTCAGTGCCCCAGCGATGAACACGTGGAGTTTCAAAATATCGAGCTCTACCGGTATTTCAATACCAACACCATCTGGGTGCACCTGCCCAGTTTGAAACGGCTCCTGGATGAGACTCAGGGTGTTCTGCCGCTCAGTACGATCGTCAACCACAAAACGCTCGATCCGAGAGATGCGGGTTCGGCGCCGGTGATCCACCTGGAGACCGCGATGGGCTCGGCGATCTCGCTCTTTCCCAAAGCGGCTGCAATCCGGGTTCCGAGACAGCGGTTTTCGCCGGTCAAGACGACCAACGATCTGCTGGGCGTGCGTTCGGACGCCTTTGAATTGACCGGTGATTTTCAGGTGCGGATGCACCCTTCTCGTTTCGAACCGCCTGCAATCGAACTGGATCCGAAATACTACAAGACGATCGACGATTTCGACCGCCGTTTCCCCGACGGCGCCCCGAGCCTGCGGCGGTGTTCGTCGTTGAAAATTGACGGTGATGTCCTCTTCGAAAGCGGCGTGACGATCATCGGTGACGTCACGATTCGGTCGAGCAGCCCATCGTCTCGCATTGCGGCGAATACCGAAATCGACTCTGACGTCACACTCGATTGAGCCTCCTGTACGACCAACCGATGATCTACTGCGGCTGGTCCCCACGAATGCGATCGAACCGTGGCGGCAGGCTCAATCGGTAGACACCGTCGCCATACACCGCTGCGTACAGAGCGGACCCGTCGGGATCGAGGGCAAGATCGGTGACCCAGCCCTCGCCCAACCCCCGCCCGAGGGGTCGCCAGTTCTCGCCTCGATCCGTGCTGTAGAGAACCCCGTTCTCGGCTACTCTGGCGTAAACGACATCTTTTCGGTCCGGATCAAAGAGGAGCTCGTAAACCAACGTCTCAGAGAAACCGATCAGCTCCCAGCTCAAGGCCTGGTCGGTGCTCTCCCACAGGCCACAACTGCTGGAAACCAGATACCTCCCAGGCCTTTCAGGATCGGCGCCTAACCAGTAGATGCGGCACTCAGCGAACGCTTCACCCGTCTGGGTCCAACTCTGACATCCGTCCTCTGTCCTGAACAAATCTCCATACCGACCAACAAGGGCCACGTCGGGCGCCGAGTCGTGGAAGACGACTGCTTCGATCAACCGGTCCGGGTAGGGCGCCGAGGGCAGCTCGCCGCATGCCTGCCAGTTCGTATCCACTCCGTCGCCCCGTAAGATCTGGTAAAGGGATTCTTGGACATACCAGAGTTGGTCGTCGCTCGAACGGCCGAGAGGCCAATAATCGAACTCGCCGGCAGGTTGCCAATTGAGACCGTGGTCGAAACTGACATGGGTGCCGCATCCACCCCGAGCAATCACCCCACTCTCCGGCACCCGTCGGATCTCAGGCCAGGACCAACAGTCAGGCGGTGGAAATCCAAAAGGATTGGGACCCCAATAGTCGCACGGGAACAGCTCATGGCTCAAGACCTCCGTCCAGGTCTCGCCGCCGTCTGCTGTGAGAAACAACCCATGCCCAGATGTACCCACAATCATGTGTTCCACATCAGTCTCGTCAATCAACAGCGAGAGTGGATAGCTGTTCGACAGTCCCCCGGACGACGGATGCCACGTCGACCCACCATCGAGGCTCCGAACGAGGCTCCGGGAAGTGGTGCCGGCAACGATTCGGTCGCCACTGCCGGCGAGCACCGCCATCACCGGGATTTCCAGGAAGCTGTGGGTGCCCGGGATGGGCACCTCCCAGTGCATGTCCTCACAGTCAATTCCAATGCTGTCGGCGTAGGTCCAGCTGAGCCCTCCATCGGATGAACGAACGACCCCGCTCCACACCGTGCCCAGCCATAGGTCCTGTGATCCCAGCGGGCCCGGCACAAGGCAACTCAACCACGGGCCCTGATAGGCACCCCTCGGGGGCAAAACGTCGAGTGCTTCGACCCGGGACCATATCCCTACGGTGGTGTCGAAGCGAAAGAGGAATTCTGCACCAACCCTGCCGAATACGATTCCGGCGCTCCACGGCGCCTCGACCATTTCATACGGGCTGTACAACAGCAGCCGACCCTGGTTGTCAAGGTACTGAAGACCGTACGAGGCGGGGCGCCATACGACGCCCCCGTCCGAGCTTTTCACCACCCCATTCTTCGGCCAGCTCACCAAGATCACGTGAGGGTCCCCAGAGGTCACCATCACCGAGATAACCCTGTCGTCCCCAATTCGCGCCACTCTCGACCACGAATTCCCGGCATTCGTGGTCTTGAAAAGACCGTGGTCGGTTGCAGCCCAGACGATAGACGAATTCGACGGATCGACCGCAAGGTCGTTGATCTCCAGATAAAGAAAGCAGTCGGATCCCGGTGGGCACGCGTCGTCCTCGAGCTCGCCTCGGGCAGCCGTCCAACTGAGCCCGGCGTCGTCGGAAGAAAACACGCCGCCCGGGATCTGGTTTTGGGACCAGCGGGTCAACCCGGCATAAACGCGGGTGGGATCTGATTCCGAAAACCGAATGACCGTAATACCAAGACCCCGGAGACCGACAGACGACCACGAGCCGCCACCATCCTGACTCCGGAAGATGCCTGCATCATCAGTCCCGGCAAGAGCAATCTCAGGATCTGAAGGATGGGCCGCGAGAGCTGTCACCATCCCCGCATCCGGGCCGATTCGAATCCACTCGGAGGCGCCGACGCCACCAGCCGCAACGAGTCCAATGACAAGCAACGTTGCACAACGCGAGTACCGCATCATTCGATGGTAGCAGTCCTATCCCTTGACGCTCTTCTGATTTGCGTTACTCCTGGGTCAAGATCGTTCCTTTCTGCAGGAACTCTGTCTCCTCCTTGTTGTAACTCCGTTTTTTCTTATGATTTACGCTGTATCTGAGAGAAGAAAGGAAACAAAAAACGCAGAGACGCGGAGACGCAGAGGTGTTTTGTGCAGCCCATACCTATCCCCTTGAATCAGGTTGACGGTATTGAGCGGCGGTTGGGGGCTGCACATCCGCGCGCCCTGAAGGACGCGCCTACACTGAACTCTCTGAACCATAATGACTTCGAATCTGTAGGCGGGTCCTTCAGGGCCCGCAGTCAGCCTCGTTTTGATGCAATTCGCTGCCAACCTGAACGAACTAATAGGTATGGGTCGGGCTAAGGCTCCGGTGGCCGACTCATGGCGCCAAGCCTGCGAAAAAGTGTGCGGGAACGCCGGATGCGGGAAACCCGCACATCCGGTGTGATGAGGGAGGGAGTCACGGGTCAAACGGCTCGTCCCCTCTGCTTTGCCGTTTTGATTCTCTCCTCGGTCCTGCCTCAGCCCGAGAGACGATATCGCGCGATCAGAAACCCCGCACCGGCCAGCAGGAAAGCAAACACGATCAGGCCAGGCAACGTGATGGCCGGGATCGCAGTGTTGTGTGGTTGGGTGATAACGACCAAGGCGAAGGGTTGGTCTGCATCGTGGGGATCATCGACGACGATTTCAATGACGGGCTCCAATTGGAAAAATGTGACCAGCTCTGCGGGGATGGGCCACGGTGGCCCACCGCCGGCGCTGGACCAACAGCCCCAGACACCAAACAGATCCGTGCCACCGGAATGCAGGGCTGAAAGGATGCACCCCCATTCAAACCCTTCCCGATTCATCAAGACTGTCAACTCCCCGGTCATGGTATCGACCTCAACAAATTCCGGTCCTCGACCTGCGTAGACGGTCCCGCCATGGACGGCAATCTGGTTCACCCAATCTTCCAGCTCTACGACAAAAGCGGTCGCTCCTGTCTGATAATTGAGGTGGTAAAGGGAGGATTGGAGGCCGATATTCAGTAGCCACAATTGCCCACTGTCGTCGAATGCGATACCACCTGCATACTCAATGTC
>DAOWGJ010000300.1 GCA_030637505.1 Holophagae bacterium | reverse complement strand
CGAAGCATGTCATCGAATACACGAGCGCAACACGAGACCACAATTTGAAATTCATCAATCCCCCCGCACCGAAGATAACAGGGATAAGCCCGATTCAGCCCGGATAGGTCAACCGGGCTTCAAGAAGGACGAGTGTTTCTGCATCGGTCAATGTTCCCTTGTCACCCGCGACCTTCCGGCCATCCATGACGGAAACGACCGCGTCATGCGTCCCTACAGGTTGGCCTTTGATCTCAAGCCCCAAAGCCACTGGGTTGCTTCGAGCGGGCAGGCGCCCATGGTGCGCATGTCAGGTCAGATGCCTTGAGTGAACCAAATCCTGGCCTGCCCGTATTCTAAAGCAGCAGGAGGGCGACCATGGCACCGGAAGAATATGACAACTGGAGCTCCCACGAGACGATGGCAGTTGAGACCATTCGGGCGGAACTTCGGATTCTCCACGAATTGGATCCTTCGGCCTCGCGTCTGCTCGAAGCACTGGCCTGCGTGCTGGCGAGGGTTGCCGGAGCGGATGACGAGATTTGCGATCGTGAAACCGTCGAGATGGAAGGAACCCTGATGCGCTTGGCTGATCTTCCGCCTGCCCAGGCGGTGTTGGCGGTCGAGATCGCCAAGCAGAGGGCCTGTCTCGGTGGGACGGGATACAAAGCGGCGATCAGCCGGGATCTCAGGCGTCGGACCGATCCACGGTACCGGCTCCAGTTGCTTCACAGCCTGGTCGACGTCGCCTGTGTCGATGGCGACCTCTGTGATTTGGAGGTGGCGGCCATCTTGAGGATCGGGGCGGAGCTGGGTTTTTCCAGGAAATTGGCCGAAGAATTGATCGAGCAGAGCCGGCGGAGCATACGGGCTTGAACCCAGCCCTGCGGAGGCGGAACCAAAGAAGCTATCAGCCGTCAGCCGAGAGCCGAGAGCCGAGAGCTGACAGCTGAGAGCTGACAGCTGACAGCTATCCGCTAAGACGAAGCCTTCGTCATGGCGTTGTGGGTGATCCAGTCTGAGGTTTCCTCGATGGACCGATCGGTGACGTCAACGGTGAACAGGCCGGGGATGTTCCGGTAGACGACTTCACAGTAGTCCAGCTCTTCCCGGATGCTCGTTCGATCGGAGTAATGTGGTATTACCTGCCCCTTAACCCGCTCCGCGCGTCGTGCTCGCAGTTGTGACAGACGCTCCACGCCCAGTCGAAAACCCACCTTGGGGGCCCGTGTGCGCAGGACCTCGGGAGGCAGCGGAACCTGGTTGATGATGGGAACGTTGGCAACCCGGAGTTTGCGGCACGAGAGATAAATGGAGGTAGGTGTCTTCCCGGTACGGGATACTCCGAGGATGATCAGGTCCGCTTGATCCAGGGTTTCCATGCCCAAGCCGTCGTCGTGTTTCAAGGTGTAGTGGATTGCTTCGGTGACCTTGAAGGCCTCTTCGCTCTGGTGCCTGAAGACGCCGGGTTTCTGGCTGGGACTGGAGTGCAGCGCGGTGCCGAGAAAGTCCATCAGAGGCTGGAGGACATTGATGACCACCAGACCGTGGGCGCGGCCGAGACGAACCATCGCCTCTGAAAGTTCCGGTGAGACAAAGGTGAAGACAATGATGCCGCGATCTCTTGGTGCCGCCTTGACGATTGCTTCAACGTCGTCGACGGTGCGGGTAAAGGGGAAGCGCTGGAGGTCGACGGCTGCGGAGCCGAACTGGACCAGGACTGATGTCAGCACCGCCTCGGCCGTGGCGCCGGTTGCATCGGAGACGACGGCGACGGACAATAAATCGGCCATTCCACGCTCCTTGTTGAGGCTGAATGCAGCTCGCGGCCGGTCAGGCCTCATCGGTCGTCTCAGGGGCCCTCCGGTGCAGCGGGAATCAGGATCGGGTCCTGGGTCCTGTTGTCGATGACCGAGGCGTAGGCGACCACCGGAGCGCCACTGAGATGTTCGAGGATAACGGTGCCCTTGAGGGCTATTCCGCCGAGGCCGAGGCGAGTTGCCAGGTTGAATTGCCGCAACTCGCCGGGGGCCAACCAGAGGGTGGCCACAGGGGCCGTGACGTCGCCCTGATCGTCCACCAGGGTCAGGCCGATCTCGGCCCACTCGGCTGAGTCGACGTTGAGCAGACCGAGATTGGTTCTGAAACCATCATCTGTGGTCGACGACAGAGCCACTCCGGGAATGAAGGCTCGGCCGCCCTGGGAGAGCCAATCGGCGCCGTCGAAAACAGACAGGTTCTGCCCGAAGGTACCCCCGAGGGGGTCGAGGTTGTAGGTTCTGGCCGCGATCTCCAGCGGTGGTTCATGTCCCGTTCCCGAGATGACGAGATACCCCTTGGAATTGTCGTCAGGGGTGAGGAATTCACCGGCCAGAACGTCCGGGAAGAAGAGAGCCTTGGGCGGTTGGAGATTCGTGATCTCGAGAGGTGGAGGAATTTCGATTCCCTCCGAAGGAATGAAGGTCACCTCTGAATCCAGGGGGAAGAGGGCAGGGTTGAAAATCGTGATGTCCGAACGCCACTGGCTGTTGTTGGCGCCGCCAAGGTGAGCCACTCCCGGCACCCACAGGGTCCTGGATGCGGCGTTGGCGTTGAGGTGGTTGAACAGCACTGGATCACCGGTCAGGTTGTCGATGACCGCCGCCCAGGCCAGAACGGTCTCGACATCGGTGTCCACCCTGACCGAAAAAATCTCGAGATCGGTCCCGGCCCAGGCGACTTCCGCGATGCCGTTGATCTGAGTCGTACTCAGGGCCGGTATGGTCCTCAAGACCTGCTGGCCCAGGGAATGACCGTCTGCCGACAGGACATAGAGTGCGACCTCGACGGCATCGGTTCCCAGATTGGCCAATCGAATGTTGGTTCGCGAGGCGCTTGTGTGGCTGAGGCCGGTCAAGAAGAGACGGTCGGCCGCGTTGGGCGGAACCGGTACAGCCGGGACGAATTGTCCGAAGGTCCCGCCGGGCGTTTGGTTGAAGGTGCGGGAGGTGATTACGGGTGCAGGGTGAAGATCGTCTTCCGGGCGGCTGATCAGGACCGAACCGACGACCGCCCGGTCATCCACCACCACATCGGGGATCAGAAGCAGGACATCTTCAAGAAAGGCCGTGCCCTGCGGTGGAATGTTCAGCTCCAGGGTTGGGTGGTCGGTCAGCCAGTTGTCGTTGTCCTCCAACAGAAACTCAACGTCGAGGTCGAGCGCCGCGGCGCCGGGATTGAAGACCCAAAGATCGGTCCGCCACCGGGTCTGGTGGAGGCCTGGAGCGTGTACGGCGGACGGCACGACCCACCCCTCGGCGGATGCCGGCGGCACTTCGATAACCAGCACGGCCCTTTCGACATCGGTGCCCATGCAGTTGGAGATTTCGAGCCGAACGGAATAGAGCCCAGGCGTTTCGAAGATGTGGGAGAAAGAAGGCTGATCGGAGGTGATGGACGTCTGGCCGTCGGTTGTGACGGTCCAAAGCCAACTGGTCGGCGCGGTATCGCCGGGATCACCGCCGTCATAGGCATCCTGGGTGATCGTGTGGATCCGGCTCTCGACCGAAATCCTCCCAGATCGGATGCCGCCGGCGTTGGGTTCGACAGCATAGGTGACATCGCCGTTTCCCGAGCCGTTTTCCCCTGCGATGATCTCGATCCAGCCAACGGATGGTACGGCGGTCCATTGACAAGACGGTCCCGAACTCACTGATATGCTGTCGCTTCCGCCGTTGTGGCCGAAGGTGCGTGTGGCGGGATCGATATGGTAGTTGCAGTTCACGCCGTCGTCGCAGTGGCCCTCGTTTTGAATGGTGACGATGTGGGTTGTCTCGAACAGCCCCCCATTGATCGTCATGCGGACGGTTTTCTCGCCGGATCCCGCGTAAATATGGGAGGAAGTCAAGCAATCGGTGAGCAGCGGCAGGCAGACATATTCAGGCGTCAGGTCTCCGCAGCCCTCGCCGCCGAAACTCCACTCGGCGCTCTCAATGCTGTCGACGCCGGTGATGTTGAAGATCACCAGTTCTCCGATCTCTGGGTTCTCAGGTAAGAACTCAAAACCAACTTCCATGTCTTTGGGTGTTCGGTCCTGAGATGATTTGGCCGAGAGGTCAGTGAAGAACACAGTCTGGCCGGTATAGGTGGGGTTTGGGGACACGCTGAACGCTGCAGACGGCGGTCCGTCTTTCGTACAGCACGAGCCGGAATCCAATACCTCGACAGTATGGGTGACTTCACCCTGTTCGGTCACGAGGTGAACCGTCTTTGCGCCGGCTTGCGAATAACTCCAGGTGATGTTCCTGCAGTAGTCGGGGATCCACCGGCAGTCCAATATACCGACGTTGCCGTCGCAGTCGGGTCCACCGAAATCCCAGCTCAAGGGCATGGCGCCGAGGTCGTTGATGGTGAAGGTCAGGGTTTCGGCAATTTCGGGCGTCTCAGGGTCCCACGTGAAGTCGACCTGCGCCGAAACCGGCGAGGCCCAACCGATGATGAGCAGCCCGAGGATACAACTGAAAAACGTGACCGCGGTCACGCTCTTCGATCTCTCCCCTCGTGGCCTTGGTGAAACGGGTGGGGTGAGGTTCAACATGCCTGTCTCCAAAAAAGAAAGGAAAAACGGAAAACGTAAAGAATTAAAGAAGATTTCTTGAGAATCATATTTATTGTATTCCGAAGCCTTTCTCCACTCCAGGCTACACCCATGGCCCACCGATCGTCAAACCTCGTGGGACCGGCCCGTTGCCCCGCAAATCGCCAGGGCCTTTCCGATCGGGCCTTTGGGCCCTATATTAGATACAGTACTTCAGATGTAGGAGGATGCCATGTCGAGTACCCCCGGATCGATTCTGGTCGCCACGGATTTTTCGGCAAATGCCGATCACGCCCTGGACTTCGCGTGCCGGCTTGCGGGAGTGTTTGGGGCGGAGGTTCATCTCGTTCATGTGCGGATCCTGTTGGAGGGTCGGCAGCAGAATCAGGAGCTGCAGCAGGAGCTGGAACGCCTTGATGCAAACCATGACCGGCAGACCGAAGAGGCGCTCACCAAACACGCTGATCAGACCAGGATTGGAGTTCACACCCATCTGGTGCGGGGCCTTTCAGTGTCGGAGAGCCTTCTGGAGACCGCCCTGGACCTCCAAAGCGATCTATTGGTGATGGGAACTCACGGCCGGAGGGGTCTGCGGCACCTCCTGCTGGGTTCGGTTGCCGAAGAGATCATGCGGACCGCGAACGTTCCGGTGATCACTGTCAGGGAGAGTTCCGACACTGAGGCACGTTCGGCCGGGAGCATCCTGGTTTCCCACGATTTTTCCCAGCGATCCCGAGCCGCCGTCGCCGTCGCGCGGGAGTGGGCGCTGGCGCTGGGGTCGGAGGTGACTTTGCTTCACGCGGTTGAACCAGTGGTCTATCCCGAGTTCTACGCCGTCGACGTCATGCCGGACGAGGTGTTGCACAGGATCGAAGAGCGCTCCCTCGAGGCGATGAAGGCTGCGGCTGCCGAGCAGTTGGAAGGCGTGTCCTTTACGCTCGAAGTTGTCACCGGGCGCGCGGTCGATGCCATTCTTGACGCTGCCGATCCCGCTCGCCAAGATCTGGTGATCATGGGTACTCGGGGCCTCTCAGGCCTGCAGCACCTCCTGCTGGGTTCGGTCGCAGAGGGGGTCGTTCGGAGGTCGAGGATTCCAGTGCTGACCGTGCGTGCGGCGGATGCTTGAGGGGCAGCCACAAAAACAAAAAGACAATTGAACCGAGAACCATTCTGCTGAAAAACCAACTGTAGGGGCACGCCGTGCCCCTACAGGGGATATTGGTCGGTCAGCCTTTTGGGAGTTTCCACGAGGGTTGATTGTCCGCGCGTCTTCCGGTCAGCGAATGTTCCGAACCCTCTTCGTCGAGGTAGTAGGGTACGGAGGGATCAAACGGTGATTCCTCTATCCGGCCGTCGAGAACTCGGTACTTGGCGGCCATTTCGTTGTTGATAGCAACGGCTCGAGCAAACCCGGCTCCGGGTAATGCCTTCGTGCTCTCGACACTGAATTGGGCCTCTTCGAGGGCGACTTTGAGTGCGCACATATTCGGTGCAAAACAGTTTGTGTAGTCACCGTTGAGAGTGTCGCCGGGGTAGGCCTGCCACAACGGGATGTCTTTCAATACCGGGTTGAGTTCCTGAAGGGTCGTCACCGATCCATCCGGGAGGACGATGTGCTCGTCAATCATGAACGTCGCCACGAAGAGCTGCGCGCCCGGCTTCATCACCGATCGAATGGCATCGAGTGCCGCCAGAGGCTTTCGCAGGTGATAGAGGACACCGAGGAAGAAAATCACGTCGAAATAGCCGTATTCCTCAGGCGTGAGGTTATAGACATTATCCATACGGTACGTCACTGCGCTGCCCAGGATCTCCCTGGCGACCGAAAAGCCGGTAGAGCCCTCTGGGACGAAATCCATGGCAACCACAT
>DAOWGJ010000087.1 GCA_030637505.1 Holophagae bacterium | reverse complement strand
TTATCGGCAATCCGGCATTGGCTTTCCACGACGACGAATTCTCGCCGAACGGTCGCATTGCGTTCCCTGGAAATGAGGGCGCCCAAGATGTTGGCCAGGGTCAGGTACAGGATGACCTGAATGAACTCGTCCGGCTGGATTTCGAGGAACATCGACGTCGAAGCGATGAACGACACCGTGAAGACCAAGCTGATGGCCAAAGCCGATATCAATCGGATGGGGAGAAAGAGGTAGTAGACCAGGATCAGGACCAGCGCGGTCAGCGCGTGGAGCAGTAATTCGCCTCTGATCGCCCAGACGATGCCGCAGGTCATGGCGGATAAAAGCAGGATGGGGATGACGATCACGCGATCCAGACTGCGTTCCGGTTCCGTCGCCCGGTCAGCCGACACGATCCCGGCAATGATCGAGGCGGCAACCAAGGCCCGAGCGGCGATGATGCCTCCGATCAGCACGGCGTCATTTCCGACGACCAGTACGTCGACGACAATTCCCAGGACAATGAAGACGGCAGCCGTGAGGCCGACGACATGGAGATGACGAATCCTGGTCGATCGGGTCGAACGCAAAAAAGTGCGCTCCAGGTCCCTATTGAGAAACTCGCCAAAAAAATCGCCGATTCGGGTGGAGACATCGTCGCCAGGCCCGGTCTGTTCCAGAGACGTATCTCCCCCATTGATATGAGGTCCAGGATCCCCGGCAAGACTCTGTTCGCCTCTGTTCACAACGGTGCCGCCTTTGTTCCCATTGAGAATATCACTGCAGGCATACAACCGAATCTTCCCGCGAATCCATTTTGAGGTCGGCGGCCATCAACTCGACGATCGGCTTGACAACCGATCGAAACCAGGCCGGCATGAAGAGTGTTCTCAGGCTGGTTTCGGGGTGGGGGTTGTCGATGGCGGCACGGTGGACGATCCTTTGCCTTCGACCTGGATCTTGACCTGCGGGTAGATCTTGCGGAAGGACTCGGCCATCAGGGTCTGCAGTTCCAGTATGGTGTCTCCTCCTTGTTGCTGACAGCTGATAGCTAAAACTTAACGATGTAGTCCAGCTGCCAACGGTTGATCGTTTCATCCTCTTGGTAGACAGGTTTCGTGTTGTACCAGGTGAAATTGAAGTAGGTCTTGGCGATGAAGCCCAGGCGGAGGTCGAAACGGTGGGACTCTCCATCGGAACCTCGGCTGGTGTCGGAATTGGTGAAGACGTAGAAGAGGGCGTCAGGCTCCGAGTAGTAGAAGGAATAGCGGAGGGCCAGTTGGCCCCGTTTTTTGTAGTCACCGACCTGGATGCGCCCGAAATAGCCGGTGTCGTTGTCCGCTCCGATGCCTTCGGCGCCCAGATTCCTATAATAGAACAGGGTGAACTTGAGGGGCCATCGTTTGTTGGAAGTGTTCTTGTACTCGGCGAAGAGGTTGAGGATCTCGAAGTCGCTGATCAGTTGGCCGTCGGAATCGAGTAAGTTGGTGATCTTGTTGCCCTTGAGAGCGCCGCTCGCCGTCAGGTCGACCACATGCTGGGGGTTCTTCCAAACGTCGAAGCCTGTACCGATTTTGAGGCTGTTGTCTCCCCCGAGTCGGAAGGCTGACCGGAGTTGGCCACCGTAGAGATTGGCATCCGACCCACTTTTTTGTTCTTCGAGAAGAAAGGCGTAGGCCACCAGGTCCAGGCTCTTGAAAACGCCGTCGCCGGAAGCCAGACCGAAATTGGT
Source organism: Holophagae bacterium (assembly GCA_030637505.1). Lineage (GTDB taxonomy): Bacteria > Acidobacteriota > Thermoanaerobaculia > Thermoanaerobaculales > Sulfomarinibacteraceae > DAOWGJ01. The sequence continues at coordinate 8,153 of DAOWGJ010000087.1, read as the reverse complement.
CATCAAACCCTCAACGGTGACATCGTCATCCCATTGGAAGTCCGAGACCGTCCACCACTTTTTGGCGTCGAATTTTCCGGCGATCAGCCCGAAGCGCTTGTTGGGACGGATCTCGAGGAAGCCCTGGCCCAGGTTGAATTCCTTGAATTGGAATCCGCCGTCGAAGCTGGTGTTGTTGGACACGGGGTCTGACGGATCCCCGTTTCTCATTTCCAGGCCGACCTTCATCCAGTCGGTCACCGTTGCTTCGAAGCCGGCCCGAAGGCGGATGCGGAATCGGTCGCGGCGGTCGTCGTCATAACTGCCGTCTTGGCTGAAGCCCTCGTAGCGAAGCCGGATGTCGCCCTTGGCATCGAAGCGATCGATCCAGCTTGGACAGCTTTTCGCAACCGTCTGGGGAGAAGGTTCGTCGGCAACCGGCGCCGACGCTTCGATCTGTTCGAGGGCCTCGGACTCCGCCTGCAGGGAAGTGGCTTCCTGTTGAGTGATCACCCCCTTGGCGACCAGAAGACGCAGCAACGGGTCCAATTCTTCGGTGGCGCCTGGGCCGGCGATGCCGAAAATCGCTCCTGCCGTGAGGATGAAGATGAGTTGAAGAAATTCTTGACTGGTCTTCACGTTACGCTCCATGGGTCGCATAGTTTATTGGTGGGCGGGCTGAGCCCTTCTGAAGCCAATCTGCGATCATGTTGAGGATGTTAATTTGGCATGAAGACCGTGTAAAGAAATCGGCGGTCGATGGGGAATTTGGCGGTTCTCTGAGGTTCGGTTATGGTGGCGTCGTTGTGTGGTCCGAGGAGGGTGGGGGTCCATGAAAGAGTCTTTTTGGAGATCGCTGACCCAAAGCAGCCGCTGGAAGACAATCCTTCTGCTGCTCGCCTTGGTGGGGCTGCTCTACGCTTTTCTGGTCAGCATCGGACTCCTTGGCGCGAGCTTCAAGCTCTTTGGAAAGGGCTTTGCCGAGCAGTTAATCGAGACTTCGAGCAACCCGATCGTTGCCCTGTTCGGTGGAATTTTGGCGACGACATTGCTCCAGTCATCGTCGACGACAACCTCGATCGTCGTGGGCCTGGTGGCGGCTGGATCGCTGCCGTTTGAAAGCGCCGTCTACGTCATCATGGGCGCCAACATTGGAACCTCGGTGACCAATACCCTGGTCAGCCTGGGCCACATTACCCGCGGCGAGGAGTTCAAGCGGGCCTTCGCCGCATCGACTGTCCATGATTTTTTCAATGTGATGGCCGTGGCCATCCTGATGCCCCTGCAGTACTTCTTCAATATTCTGGGTCGGGGGGCGTGGATGATGGAAGATGCCTTCGCTCAAGTTGGCGGTCTGCATTTTGCCAGCCCTATCAAAATCATCACCAAGCCGTTGATCCATTTCCTCATCGAGGCTTTCGACAAGAAACCCTGGCCCCTGGTGATTCTCTCGCTGATCATGATGTTCCTGGCGCTCAGGTATCTGGTTGTTGTGCTCAAGATCGTCATCATGGCCCGGGTCGAGGCCTTTTTCGACACCGTCATTTTCAAGAACGCCGGCAGGGCGATGCTCCTCGGCGTAATGCTGACCGTGCTGGTGCAGTCTTCGAGCATTACGACCTCGCTGGTCATACCGCTGGCAGGGGCCGGTATTCTGACGCTGACCCAAATCTTTCCCTACACCCTGGGCGCCAATATAGGGACGACGATCACCGCTATCCTGGCGGCTCTGTCACTTGGGGTTGAGGTAGGGGTCGCGGTGGCCTTCGCCCACCTGTTGTTCAACATCCTCGGCATCAGTTTGGTGTGGCCCGTTCCTTCTATCAGGCGGATGCCGATGCTCCTGGCCCAGGGGCTGGCCAATATTGCCGCGTCTCATCGATGGATTGCCGTCGTTTACATTTTGATAGCCTTCTATGTCGTTCCGTTCACCATCATTCTGGTACTGGGGTAGAAAATGCTCAAACAATTCCTCGAGATCTTCCGCAAGGACAACCTTCTTCAACAGGCCTTCGATCGGTCGGTCGAAATGCTCGAACTGGACAGCCGGATGTTTGCCACGGCCGTTGAGAGTCTTCGCAAGAGGGACGACGCCCGCCTGGACATGGATGTCTATGCCGCCGATCAGAAGATCAACCACTTCGAACGTGAGGTTCGGCGCAAGGCGATGACCCACCTGGCCCTGGGTCAGGGCGCCAATCTGCACGGCGGCATGGTGCTGATCAGCATCGTGATTGACATCGAACGCATCGGTGACTACACCAAGAACATCGTCGACCTGGCCTTGAGGCACCCCGAGCGCCTACAGTGCGGTCCCTTCGAGAAGAGGGTGAGCCGGGTCGAAGCGACCGTGATGAAGGCCTTCGACCGGTTGATCGAGGCCCTTCCGGCATCGGACCTGGAGGCTGCGAGCGAGGTGATGTCCGAGCACTGGTGGATTACGCGAAAAACCGACGACATCGTCAATCGGCTGATCGACGGTGAGACTGGCCTCGAGGGTCCGGATGCGGTGGCGGTCGCTCTTTATTCCCGATTCCTCAAGCGGATCTCTGCCCACCAGATGAATATTGCCTCGAGCATTGTTAATCCTTTCGATCGCATCGGCTTCAGAGACAAGAGCGCCGAAACTGAGAACACCGACACCCAGGCGTAATCCGGCGAAGTCGGGCACTCGCGGTCCTCAAGGGTCTTTTCTGGTGCATGGGATGTGATGAGAGCCCGAGGGTTTCGCGGCCGGATGCAAATGCTGTAATGGGGTGAGTGAGGATGATCGATGGCTCAGGAAATTGAACGGAAGTACCTGTTGGCCGGTGACGGTTGGAAGAATCTCGCCGAGGGCACCCTGTATCGGCAGGGCTACCTTTCGACCGTCAAGGAACGCACCGTGCGTGTGCGCACCATCGGTGAGAAGGCTTTCCTGACGATCAAAGGCATCACGGTCGGTATCAGCCGGCTCGAGTTCGAATACGAGATTTCCCTCGACGATGCCCAGCAGATGCTGGACGAACTCTGCAAAAAACCGATCATCGAGAAGCATCGCTCGAAGATTGAGTATGGCGGCCTGATATGGGAGGTGGACGAGTTCCACGGCGCCAACGAGGGCCTGGTGATTGCCGAGGTCGAACTCGAGAGTGCCGACCAGGTGATTGACCTGCCGGACTGGGTCGGCGAGGAGGTCTCGGGGGATCCCCGGTATTTCAATGCCGCCCTGGTCGGGCGTCCATTCAACACCTGGTGAAGAGCCCCCTCCATGTGATGAAAAGGGGCAGTGTTTATTTTTTGGTGAACGAATCGGGCAAGCACATCGATGTTGCCGAACCCGAGCGATTCTGGCGGATGAGAATCGCTTGGGTTAGGTGTTATTATTTTGAGGAGACGGTCACAGCGCGGCCGGCCGGCGATCTATTGCTCAGAGCCGCATACAGCAGAATAGGGAGAGGCTTTGACTACGGTTCTCTTGATCATCGTTGGTTTTCTTTTTGCCTCCCTCGCATCGGATCACATCGGCAAATTCGCCACAAAGGCGCGGCTGCCCCTCATCACGGGTTACCTTCTTGCAGGCGCGATTGTCGGGCCATTCGGCCTCGCGTGGATCTCCAAAACCGATGTCGTATCGTTGGGGTTTGTAGACGACGTAGCATTGGCATTCATCGCCTTTGCGGCCGGCAGCGAACTCTACATCAAGGAGGTGCGTTCCCGGCTGCGCAGCATCGCCTGGACCACCCTGGGCTTGGTCGTTTCCACCTTCACTCTCGTTACAGTAGCGGTCCTTCTGATCGCCGACCACGTGCCTTTCATGAGTGAAATGGCGCCGGGCCACCGTTTGGCAGTGGCGCTCCTCGCCGGCTCTATTCTTGTAGCGCGCTCCCCCTCATCGGCCATTGCAATCATCAATGAGTTGCGCGCCCGCGGCCCTTTTACAAAAACCGCGATGGGCGTCACCGTCATCATGGACGGCGTCGTCATCCTGATGTTCGCCATCTGTGCGTCGATAGCCTATCCCCTGGTCTCCGGCGAATCATTCAAAGGGCAATTCATCTTCCACGTTGCCCTGGATCTGCTGATCTCGCTGATTATCGGCTATTTGGCCGGCAAGCTCCTTCAGCTCGTCGTTTCGTCGGAGGCGGTTGCCGTTTTGAAGACCGTGCTTGTACTGATAGTGGGCTTCGCAGTATTTGGCCTCTCTGACGGACTCAAACTCTGGAGTGAACACCTCCTTCCATTGACAATCTCGGTCGACCCCCTGCTCGCGTGTATGATCGCCGGCTTCGTAGCGGCCAACAGCCACCGGCACCGGCAGGCGTTCCTCGAGGCCCTCCACCTCGCCGCACCCACCATCTACCTGGTCTTTTTCACGCTGGTCGGCGCATCGATGGCATTAGACACTCTCGGCCAACTCTGGCCGATCGCACTGATCCTGTTCACCGTACGCCTTGTCGGAATCACAATTGGCGCCACATTGGGGAGCGTCATCGCTCGCATTCCACCCCGACACACCCGCCTGGCGTGGATGGCCTACATCACCCAGGCTGGGGTCGGTCTTGCCCTCGCCAAGGAGGTCGCGGTCGAGTTCCCGACTTTTGGTCCCGACCTGGCAACGCTGATCATCGCGGTGATCGTCATCAACCAGATCGTCGGTCCGCCCTTTTTCAAGTTTGCCATCAAGGCGGTTGGCGAATCACACCTGCCTGGACGCGGCGAGCCTGACGAGGTTCGTGACGTAGTCATCGTCGGCATCGACGACCAGTCACTCGCGGTCGCACTCCAGATTGAAGACCACGGATGGACAGTGACCGTCGCCGATCTCGATATCTCCCACGTAACACCGCTCCACCTCACCCATTTCCAGGCACGCCATCTGGAGAGGATCGACGAGCAGTCGTTGACGGGCATCATCACCAAATCCACAAACGCCGTGGTGGCGATGACCGGTGACGACGACGCCAACCTCCGGGTTTGTCAGATTGCTTCCGAACGCTGCGGCGTTCCGAGGATCATCGTTCGTCTCAACCATACATTTCGTGCCAAAGAGTTCGAGGAGATCGGCGCCCTCGTTGTCGAACCGACATCGGCGATGGTCAATCTCCTCGACCAGTTCGTACGGGTGCCACAACTCGCCAACATGCTGATGCATCGCGACCCCGATCACGAGGTCATCCAGATCACCATTGCCGACCCCGACGTTGACGGAATGCCACTTCGCGAACTGCGGCTTCCGTATGGCGTTCGGGTGCTCGGAGTCGCTCGACTCGGTCATCCGATTACGCCGCAGGGCAACACCGTACTCCACCGGAACGATGAGGTGACCCTGATTGGCAAACGGAGCAAACTTGACGAAGTGGCCAACCGATGGGGGTTTTAGCGACTCCCGCTCGAACAACTCCGAAAAAACGAGGCAGAACACTTCAGAAGGGTTACCACAGAGACACAGAGTACACAGAGGAAAAAACACAGAGGAGAGTCCCAAAAGGGCTCGTTAGCCCCGCCCGGTAGGCGGACTTCGTCCGCTATGGTCTCAAAGAGAAATGGGCTCCAAGAACCAGTCCTTGTCACCCGCCTCTCTTTGAGCTCCATCACGCTTCGCGTGCAACCGGGCTCCGGGGTATACCGCCTAGAATGGACCTTGAGCGCATCGGACTGGTTTGCCCAAGCGGGCGAAGCCCGCGTGCTGAAGGCCTGTACTTTGATGGGACGCCTTGCGTCCAGGGAGATGGACAGGCCTTCCTCTGAGCCCACGAAGTGGGTGGGCGAACGCCGGGAGCGCCCTTGGGTTGCCCTCTGTGTTCCTCTGTGTCCTCTGTGTCTCTGTGGTGAATCTGCCCTCAGACTCGGTCGTCAGCTTGAGTCGGAGGCCGGAGCGTTGGTTCCGGCTTCGCCGGGTTGGTCCGAATACTGTTCAGTTAACCGCAAGGCCGAGGCTGTAACCTTTCCCGCTGCCTCGACAATTTCACTTCGTGCGGCCTACAAAGGCCGTGAACCACAGAAGGAGAAAGAACATGATTCACAGAACGTCAGTTGCGGTTGTTTTTGTCTCAGTATTGGTGGCATTGATCCCGGTGGTCTCCCACGCACAGTTGAGCGTCGCGGAACCGGGGGTCAAGGAGCTCGAGTTCACCGGTGACTTTGTCTTTTTGAGTGACGCTCCGGTCGAGACCATCGAGGGCACGGTTCCCGGCGCGGCGGGACATGTGACGACCAACACCGAAGACCTCTCTCAGACCACCGGATCGATTTCCGTACCGGTCAAGGGAATGAAGACCGGCAACAAGAAACGCGACAAGCACGTCGTGGGAAAGCAATGGCTCGAGGCCAAGAAATATCCCGTGATTTCATTTGAAATCCAGAGTGTGAACGTCGTCTCAATCGATGATGCCGCCGAGGTCAAGGTCGCGGAACTGGAAGCCACGGGACAGTTCTCGCTGCATGGCCAGACGAAAGAGATGACCATTCCTTTGACCCTCAAATGGAAGGGCGATAAGGTCAAGGTGTCCGCGGAGTTTGAGGTAGCCCTTGCCGATTACGCGGTTGCCGGGAAGAAGGGTGTCGTTGGAGAGCGTGTCGGAACCTCGATCAAGCTGACGGCAAACCTCACCGGATCGGTTCAGTAGCTCGAAACAACTGATTGTTGGAGGAAATCATGAAAAACCTGGCCATACTCTCATTCATACTTGCTTTGGGCCTCGGCGGCCTCTGGCTGGTCCAGGGCATGCACATGGGGACTCTGACCGAAAAGGCCGTCAGGACCGTATCAACCGATGATTTCGGCGACGAAGTCGAGACAATCACCTGGGAAGAAACTCTCGAAATCGGTCTCGACGTCGCGATTCCCGGCATTGGTGGTTTCGGCCTTCTCGGGGTGGGCTTGTTGTTGCTTAGCAATCCCGCCCGCAAGAAAATCGGCATGGCTGCTCTGGCTCTCGGCGCCTTGGGTTTGCTGGGTTCGGTAGCCTCGGTGGTGATGGCGTTTGCGGGGTGACCATGCACTCTCAACCTTTTGACCTCTCTCGGGCCCGTCTTCGCGGGCCCGATTATTTCAAACGCTACCGGACGCCCGACAACGGTCAGTCCTTGGCCGGCTGCGGTCTCGGCGGTAATGTGGAACTCCTCGTAGTCAAACGCCGTGGTGAAAGCCGAGCCTTGGTAATGCGGGAGGTCTCCTACCACCACGTGGCGCAAGGTCGCCTGGCCGGTGAGCCCTACGTTGTCAGCTTTTGAGGCGTCTGCAACTCGGGCGTCGGTCTGACGCCCCTGGTTGATGGAAAAATCCACCACTTTTCTGCCGGCGGTCTCTACAACGGTCTTGTTTTGCTGATTGATGACGAGACGTCGACCTATTGGGATCACATGACGGGTGAGGCCCTGTACGGGCCGTTGGAAGGACGGATTCTACCTCGCTGGGGCCTGCAATACACGACCGTCGGCGCGGCTTTAGAAGACGATCCGTCGCTACAGGTCCTACGGCCCCGGCCTGCGAGTCTCGTGGCCCTGCTGATGCGCTGGTTTCACCGAAGCACCATCGGCAAGCGAGGGTTCCTCCCCCCAGGCTTTCGTAAGACCATGGCCGAGGTTGATCCCCGTCTGCCCGAAATGGAGCAGGGGCTGGGCGTCATGGCCGATGGGCAAGCCCGCTTCTTCGCCACTCGGGACATCGGTGACGGCATCGACGACGACTGGGACGGCCGTACCCTGAGGGTCGAAGTGGGACCGATCGACCGGGTCCCTTTTGCGGTCTGGGGCGATGGCAAAAGGCCCCTCCAGATCTTCACCCGTTGGTACGGATTCTCCTTCAACTATCCTGGGTGTGGGATTTTTGTGGGGCCGTGAAATGCCGGCATCTCGTCAGGGAGAGCGTGGAATCCGGAGCCGGAACCAACAGGCGCATGCCCGGCCCGCAGTGTAGCTCTCAGCTTGCCCACGCAACACTCCTGCGGAGTCCCCACGGCTGCGCCGTGGCCGGTCGTTCCGACCGGGCGTCGGTTCCTAGCTATCAGTCGGACAGCGCACTCGATCAGTTCTTATCGGATCCAGAGGTCCAATACCTCGCGAATCGATCGGTGCCGATGGCATGGCAAGCGCAGGCTGACAGCTGACAGCTGAGCCTCTTGCAATAATCAAGAAATAGCCACAAAAAAGCACAACGAGGCACAAAAAAGAAGAAGAATGTAGGGTGGGCC
>DAOWGJ010000206.1 GCA_030637505.1 Holophagae bacterium | reverse complement strand
TGCCGCGGTCCCTGTCGCTGCCCATTGTCCCGGAACCTGAATGCCATCCCCGGCCTTCGGGGCCGCTTCGCGTCCCCGCTCGGTGCATTTCCTCAAGAGGCAGCATTGTTGGAAGTGGGAGAAGAACCGCCTCTTGAGGAAAAGACCTCGGCGGCCTACGGCGCAGGCCGAGGTCCGATCTTCGGCGCGCTCGCCGGGGATTGCCACCCTATGCATTGCCCGCAACTGCATGTGTAGCTGGAGGTTACCCTCTGGATAATGCAAAGAGTGGCACGTCCCGGTTCGGCGTTTTGGGTGTTCTCGGGGTCATACCTATCCCCTTCGCTCAGGTTCGCGGGGAAAACGCTTGCGCCCAACCGATAGCGGGCCCTGAAGGACCCGCCTACAAATCACTATACCGTGTAAATTCAGAGAGTTAGATGTAGGTGCGTCCTTCAGGGCGCGCGGTTGTTCGGCACCAAACCGCCACTCGATGCAGCCAACCTGATTACAGGAGATAGGTATGCTCGGGGTTAGGCGTCGCCGCCGGCCATTCCCGCTTTCCAGCCTCCAAGCTTCCCAGCTTCCCAGCCTCCGAGTCCCTGATATGCTCTGGGGCGATGATGAACACTGAGAAAAAAGCGTGGTATCGGCAATTGCACTGGCAGGTATTGGTGTCTCTGGTGGCGGGGACGGCCTTCGGAGTTTTCGCTCCAACGGCTGCCGAGGGAGTGGGTTTCCTGGGAGACCTCTTCTTGCGCCTGCTCAAGATGGTCATCATCCCGCTGATCTTTACGTCGCTGGTCGACGGCGTAGCCAGTCTTGGAGACGCGCGCAGCATTGGCCGGGTCGGTTTCCGAACGATGGTCTACTACACCTTTTCGACGACGGCGGCGATCGTCGTCGGGATGACCGCGGTCAACATCATCCGCCCGGGGCAGGGCTTGGAGTTGGCTGGAACCACAGACCTCCCCGAGGGCTTCGCCACGACCGGCCAGAGCCTGCCCGAGTTTCTGATCAGAATGGTGCCGGACAACGTCTTCGGCGCGATGGCCGAGGGTCAGATCTTGCCGGTCATCACCTTCGCCCTGCTTTTCGGTCTCTTCTTGTCGCAGATGAACGGAGAGGGCCCGGCGGCCGTACTGAGGGTTGTGAGAGGCGTACTGGAAGTCATTCAAGCCCTGACTCTCGGTGTGGTCAAGCTGGCGCCGATCGGCATCTTTGCCCTGTTGGCTCGCGAGGTTGCCCGCTCCGGGGTCGCGATTTTCTCCGAACTCGGCCTCTATTTCCTGACCGTAGGCCTCGGCCTGAGCTTTCACGCCCTGGTGACCCTGCCCTTGGTCCTGTTTTTTGTTGGCCGCCGGTCGCCGTTCGCCTACTTCAGAGCGGGGTCGCCGGCCCTGGCGACGGCCTTTTCCACCGCCTCGTCCTCTGCGACCCTGCCCTTGACCATGGAGTGTGCCGAACACCGGGCCGGGGTCGACAAGAGTATCGCCAGCTTTGTGCTGCCGCTCGGGGCAACTGTCAACATGGACGGGACCGCCCTCTATGAAGCGGTTGCGGCCTTGACGATCGCCCAGATGTACGGCATCGAACTCGGCTTTGGGCAACAGGCGATCGTGCTGCTGACGGCGCTTCTGGCGTCGGTCGGGGCGGCGGGCATCCCCATGGCGGGTCTGGTCATGCTGATCGTCGTTTTGGAGGCCGTCGGCCTGCCGTTGGCCGGAATCGCAACAATCATCGCTGTCGATCGCGTATTGGATATGTTGAGGACGGCAACCAACGTGTGGAGCGATCTGGTCGGGACGGCCGTTGTCGCGCGTTTTGAAGACGGGGCCGCAACGTCCCCGCATTTGGAGGGGTGATGAAGCATTTTGGGTTTATCGTGTTCGGACTTGTGGCATTTACCGGCGTCGCGTTTGCCTCTTCGCCGGTCGTTCGGGTGCTCCAGCACGATCTGGAGATCCAGCGCACCCTTCAGGACGAGGAACTGGTGCAGCTGCAACGGGTCGAGGCCAATTTCGCCGATGCCTGGACCCGGGTTCGGCGGGGTTCGGCGGATTTCCTGCACGCCCAGGTGGAGGGCGAGACCGCCGAAAGCCTTCGCCGCCGGGACGAGGACATTCGTCTGGCTGAGGGGCAACTCTTGATGGATCTCTTGGAAATGCAGCAGTTGCGTCAGTCGACCATCGTCCGGGAGAGCCTGATGGCAGTCACGCGGGCCAAGCTTCGACGCCTGACCGGTGGGAGCGGACCGAGCCGTGACCTGATTTCGGGCGTGTGGCATTTGGTGATGGAACCCGGTGGCCACAACGGTCTCATGACCCTGACTCTTGACGGGACGCTGATCCAGGGCACGTACGAGCTGGACGGTGACTGGACGGGGTCGATGCGCGGGACTCTGGTCGGAGGCCGGGTGCGGTTGGAGAGGATCGATTCACAGATAGGGTTCGTGGCGATCTTCTACGGTGCGCTGCGGGCGGAGGGCGACAACGTCCGTCTCGAAGGCAAATGGGAGGCCACCAAACTGGCCACCGGGACGCCCCAGGCCGGGGGATGGGTGGCACAGAGGCTGGCTGAAGAGGGGGAGTAGGGGAGAAAGGGAGAAGTGTGAAGGGTGAAATTCACGCGCTCCTGAAGAGCTGATCAGCGGTTTTGCGTCAAGGACATTTCTGAAGGTGATACTCTCTCTCACGCCCTGGATGACCGGGGCTTCAGACGGAGAAGATTATGACCAAGAATCCCTGGTTGATGTTTGTTGGTGGACTGATGATCGGACTGGTACTGGGATACGTCGTTGCCGAGAGGCAGACTGTCCCGCCGGCGGTGTCCCTTGCCCCGCCTTCGGCGGCTTCTCAGCCGTCGGTGGCTCAGAATCCTGTTTCGCAGGGTGGCTTCGAAGTCGAGAGGCAGGTTTCCCAGATCAGAAATCTCCTGGCGAATAATCCGGGAGATTCCAGTCTCCTGGTCGCGCTGGGCAACATCTACTTTGACGCCAAACGGTGGGAAGAGGCGCGGTTGTCTTATGAAGAAGCCCTCGAGACGATCCCGGACGATGTCAACGTCCTGACCGATCTGGCCGTCGTGTACCGCAATATCGACAACCCTGAACGGGCGCTGGAGATTCTGGCGCATGTGCTCGAGCTGGCGCCCGAGCACTGGCAGGCGGTTTACAACAGGGTCATCGTGTTGCATTTCGACTTGCACCTGCACGATGAGGCGGTGGAGGCTCTCGGTGTCTTGGAACAATTGGCCCTCAGCAATTCCCAGATTCCCGATCTCACCGGCCTGGCCTCCCAGGTGAGACACGAGTGATGGGAGCTGTCAGCTATTAGCTATTAGCTTGAGACGATCGAGCGTAGAATCTCGTTAAGGATCGAGAGGGGTTCATGCAGCGCATCATCATTATCGTCGCCCTGCTCTACGTTCTGTGGAGGGTGTTGGCCGCGCTGGGCCGCCGAACGGCGGCGTCCGGCAAGGGCGCCGAGGACTTCAGCCGATTCAACGCTCGCAGCCGGGACCGGCGGCGGGCAGCCAAGGAACGGCAGGCTGAAAATGTCGAGCTGATCGCCTGCGCTCACTGTGGGACGTTCATTCCCTCCGATCGTTCCCTGAAGTCGGGTGTGGGCGCCGTTTGTTGCAGTCGCCGGTGTGCAGATGCCCTCGAAAGCGGCGCCGACAGTCCCGCGTCATGACGGTCGATTCGCAACCGGGTCTGTTCGCCGGGGCTGGTCGCCCGGCGCCTCTGGCGGACCGCATTCGGCCTCGGAATCTGGACGAGGTCGTCGGCCAAGAAGCGCTGGTCGGCCCGGGCGGTGTCATCAGGCGATTCCTTGAGGTCGGCGATGTGCCCTCGATGGTGTTCTGGGGCCCGCCCGGGTGCGGCAAAACGACCCTGGCCTACATGCTGGCCGAGGCCGTCAATGCCGAACTGGTCGTCTTTTCCGCTGTGCTCTCCGGCGTCAAGGAGGCCAGGACGATCATGTACGAGGCCAAGGAGCGTCGGCGGCTTCACGGCCAATTGACCATCCTCTTCGTCGACGAGATACACCGGTTCAATCGGGCACAACAGGACGCGTTCCTGCCCTTCGTCGAGGCCGGCGATGTCATCTTGGTTGGTGCGACCACGGAGAATCCCTCTTTCGAGCTCAATCGGGCCCTCCTGTCCAGAGTCAAGGTCTACATCCTCGATCCTCTGGACGAGAAGGCGCTGGAAGACCTGTTGAAACGGGCCGTTTCCGATGAGGAGCGGGGGATCGGGGGACGGGGCATCGAGGTCGAGACCCAAGCCTACGAGCTGATGGTTCGGACTGCGGCGGGAGATGCCCGACAAGCGCTTAATCTGCTGGAGATGGCGGTGTCAACAGTGGAGGAGGGTGAACCGGTTACCGCAAAGGTCGTGGCTTCGGTCGCTCAACGGGCCCTGGCGGTCTACGACAAGGGGCGCGAAGAACACCACAATCTGATCTCGGCCCTCCACAAGGCGGTGCGAAATTCCGATGTCGAAGCGGCGCTCTACTGGACCGCGCGAATGCTTCAGGGTGGCGCCGATCCGAGGTACGTCGTCCGGCGGATGCTGCGCATGGCTTCGGAAGACATCGGCATGGCCGATCCCAGGGCATTGGAGCAGGTAGTAGCGGCCTCGGCGGCGGTTGATCACATGGGCATGCCCGAGTGCGAACTGGCCTTGGCCCAGGCCGCCGTCTACCTGGCGATGGCGCCCAAGTCCAACGCGATCTACAAGGCCTACGGCGCCGTCAAGAAAGAGGTGGGCGAGCGCCCAAATCTGCAGATTCCCATGCAGTTGAGGAATGCTCCGACCCAACTGATGCGCGAGATCGGCTATGGCGACGGCTACCGTTATGCCCACGACGAACCGGGCGGTGTCGCTCCGATGGAGAGCCTGCCCGACGAGTTGGCCGGAAAAACCCAGTTCTACCGACCAACCGATCGAGGATGGGAGGCGAGGATCAGGGAACGGTTAGAGGAGATTGAGAAACTCCGAAAGCGATAGCAGCGCGTAAGAATTGGCCTGCGAGAGTCACGGTGAAGTATGGGGCCGGATGGGCCAATTGTTCCAGGCTCCTATTGCTTGGTGCGCTTCGCGCAGGACGAGGATGAGTTGTTGGGTGAGAAGGCGGGCCATACCTATCCTGGTCAATCAGGTTGATCCCTTCGAGTTGACATTCGATGCGAAAAGCTGCGCGCCCTGAAGGACGCGCCTACATTTAACTCTCTGAGTTTACGTGGAATGGGGATTTGTAGGCGGGTCCTTCAGGGCCCGCTATCGGCTGGGCGCAGGCTTTCCCCCCGCGAACCTGAGCGAAGGAGATAGGTAGGGGTCGGGCTAAGCCATCATGCTCCGACAATCTCATTGAGACCGTCGATGACCTGGTTGACGAATTCCGGTGCGAAACGCGTGATGTGCTCGTCAAGACGTAACACGGATAGGGTTCTGACCTGACTTATCTTGATCCAAGACTGTTTTGGCAGACCTTGCTCGCTGATTTCGAGGGTGAGAGGGTAACCGGCTCGCTGAGGTTGGCTGGTGATCGCCATGGCGATGACAGTTCCCGATCTTTCGTTGAATACGTCTTGACTGATGACAAGAATCGGTCGACGGCCGGCTTGTTCATGGCCCTTCACGGGGTTCAGATTCGCCCAGTAGACATCGCCCCTCAGTATTCGGGCCACTGTTCAACCTCCGCCCCCAGGTCTTCCTCCGCCATTTGGGCTTCAAACTTTGGATCCAGCTTTGAGCATTCTCGAGCCAAGCGATCCCGGGAGATTCTCGCAAGGCGCTCCTGGACAGCCAGTTGGATGGCCCTGCTTCGGCTCGGGAAAACGCCTCGAGCAACCAGGCGATCGAGTTGTTTGAGTGTTTCTTGATCCATTGACACTGCGATTTTGGCGGTTGTCATGCCGAACCTCCGGTAATACTAATCATCATACCAGCAGAGCAGGCTGTCAACCGAATCGGCTCAAGACACCCCGATACTCTCGAAAAAGGGTTGGTTTGACGAAAGCTCTGACCATCAGTCCAAACCGGAGCCGTCTCCGGATGGATGATAACTGTTGGGGATGGTGCCGTTCGGCGAATCTCAGGAGATTCCCGTAGAACGCTTCGAGGAAGGCCCGGTTCCCCAAACTGCCGACTGACGAACCGCCTACGTGCCGTACCCGGGCCTCGGGCACGACGTGCCAGGCCTCACTCCAGGGGAAGGACGGGTCTTTGATTCGGTTGTGGAGGCGGGCACAGAAGTCGACGTCTTCCCACCATGCCGGGAAGTAGGAGGGATCGAGGCCGTCGAGTGCATCCCACACCGCTCGGCGGATCAGCCACGCGGCGGCGGCCGGTTGGGCGACGGGAACTGGGTGCTCGGGGTTGCGGTTGAAGGCCGGTCGGCCCGATCGTCCCAGGCCGAGGTCCCGTCGAGTCGGGAGGTCTTTCAGCTGCCACTGGTGTTGGCTGGAACCATCAATGTTTTCCAGTTGGGGTACAACACCGGCCAGGTCAGGGCGGTCCCCAAGGGAGGCCGTCAGAGACACCAGAGCCGGGCCGAGAATCTCGGTGTCGGGGTTGAGCAGGAAAATGTTTTCGGCGGTGGTTGCATTGACGCCGTGATTGGCGGCGCCGGCAAATCCGGGATTCTCGTGCAGGGCTTCGACCTGAATTTCAGGGAAGGTTCGGGCCAGCCGCTGAGCGCCGCCGTCGCCGGATCCCGCATCGACCAGCACAATCTCGGTCGGAGCTTTCGGTTTGCAGGCCAACAACGAGCGAAGGCACCGCTCGACCTCGTCGCCGCCCTTCCAGCGTACGACGACGGCTGCGAGGGTTGTCATGCCGGACCTTTCACCGAGTGGAGGCCCGCAAGGGCCAGCGCCGAACGGATGGCGGCAGGCGCAAGGGGCCCCCGCGGGCTCTGTCTCAGGGTTGGGAGGGCATCCACCAGGGGTTCGATCAACTGGTTCCAGGACCAGAAGGGGCGGGCCCGTTCGAGGTTCGCCCTGCAGCGGAGCTGTTCTCTCTCGGTCAGAAGCAGTTCGAGGGCGGCAGCCGTTCCGTTGACGTCGCCCGGCCGTACGACCCCGCCCCAGCTGTGGTGGTGGGCCAGATCGGAGACTTCGCCTCCCTCAGAGAGGAGGAGTGGAACGCCGGCCCACATGCCGTCCAGGGCGCGGGTCCTGAAGGAGAGCGTCGTCTCCGGGCCTGCCCGGTGGAGGACGGCCAACAGCGATGTACGGTTGAGCACGAGGTGGCGTTCGGCGTATGGAATCCACCGGTCCAGACCGACAACCTGGGGCGCCCTGAGGCCTTGGGCCTCTGCCGCCTGCCGGAGTTCTGCGGGACCGAACGCCGGTGTCGAGGATCCCGGACGGGCGGCGACCGGTACCACGATGCTGATCGACGCGTTCCCCAGCCGGGCTCTGGCCGCCAGGAGGGTGTCCAGGTCCAACCAGGGCCAGACGCCGCCCCACCACAAGACAACGGCATGGTGGGCCGGAACCCCGGGAATTTCGGTCCGTTGGGGAGGTGGGGGTGTGGCGGGAACGCCGAATGGGGTGTCGAGGATGGGCATCTCCGGGCGGCTGCGGTCGAGTTGCGTGCTCCACCATTGCATCTGGGCCCTGCCGGCAACCAGTAGGGCGTCGGCGCGGGCCGCAACCAGCGGCAATCGGGCCGCAGCGGTGCGGGTACGACTCCGGATAGCCTTGGATTGGGGCATTGCGGCCAACTCGGCGGGCAAGGGTGTCACGCCGTCGACGATCAGCAAGGACCGCCTGATAAACGCCTGCGGTGGGAGGTTCCACGGGGCGGACAGCACGGCATCGGCCCAAGACCACCGCGGCCTGGTCGTGACCTCGGGTCCTCGGCCTGGAGCCGTCGACCCTGCGGCTCCAGTGATGACGACCTCGTGGCCCGCACTCTCGAGAGCCCTGCCCAGCTCCCACGCTCTGAGGGCCGATCCTGCCATCGAGAGGCCCAGGCGGTCGTCGGTCAGGACGAGAATTTTCATCCCGGATTTCCCGGGATGCGTCTCAGCCGCGGTCCGGGCGTCGAACGAAGCCAGCCCTGAACCTTGAGCAGTGGAAGGGATGCGAGGACCAGGCAGGCCACAGGAATCGCTCGCCAGTTTCGGCGGGCCAGCGTACAGACGGCCCGGAGTTCGCCGCGGATCAATCGGGGGAAGGCCAGGGCAAAGGCAAACGGTGTCAGATTTCCCGCCAGTGCGCGCCACCTGTTGGCAAGAATCCACCAGGGGTGACGCCATGTCCGTTGCCTGCCTGAGGCTGATCCCAAATGGAGGCAGGGTGCGCCGGGCACCCACGCCGAACGCAGCCCGAGCCTTGAAAGGCGAAGGGCGAGGTCGGTGTCCTCGTGGTAGGAGTCGAAGGTCTGGTCGAGCACCGATCCGTTCTTCAACCGGGCTGTCTTGAGGGCCTCCACGCGAAAGAGGGCGGCCGTGGCCGAAACGCCGAGGCGGTCCTCGATGCAGCGTTGACCGTCGTCGGTTGCTGCGCCGCGTTCCACCTGGATGGGGAGTCCGAGGTGATCGAAAGCCAAGCCGCGGCCGTCGACTGCGGGGGGGGCGGCGGCATCGGTGACGGTTCCCTGAACCGCGGCGAGATCGTCACGATTTTCCAGGGCGGATACAAGGGTGCCGAGCCACTGAGGTGATGGTTGGGCGTCGTCGTTGAGCAGGGCGACGAAGGGCGTGCCGGCCGGAACCTCCAAGAGACCCCGGTTGACGGCGGCAGCAAAACCCAACCGGCATTCGTCGAGAACCGTCGTGATCTCGGGGCCGGTCTCAGGTGGCTGCGATCCGCCGGAAAGCACGACAATGATGCGATCTGGCAGCAGTTGTTGGCGGGACAGTGCGTCCAGGCAGCCATTCAGGCTGGGTGCACCCAGGGAGGGGATGACAACCGAGACACGTTCGTGCATGTATGGAGTATAGGGAAGATCGGGCTAGTTCCCGTCCGGAAACGGCACTTTTTCACAATTTCGTCGTCAGGCTGCGGTTTCCCTTGTGCGACGTACCGCCCACGCTGGTCGCTTCGCGACCCCCACGGCTTTGCCGTGATTGCCCTTCGGGCAATGCGCGATGTCCCTAAGTACGACTTCGCGGAAAGCCTTGCCTTCCTATAACTTATCGAAAAATTGCTCGTTTCCGCCTCGGGAACTGCGCAGTCCCATCAAGACTTTCCGGATGGGAACGGGCTAGCCACAGGCCACGAATTGCTTCAGGGGAGGGGGGAGGGTGTGCGACTATTCCACGATGTCAACCTGGATCATTGGAGACGTGCACGGGTGCTTTGTCACCTTGAAGCGCCTGCTGGAGCGGATCGAATTTGATCCTGATCGGGATCGGGTGATCCAGGTGGGGGATCTCGCCAACAAGGGGCCGGGGACGCTGGAAGTCCTCCGATGGGCCAGGGGTCTGGGCGACCGATTCCGGATGGTGTTGGGCAACCACGATCTCCACCTCCTGGCCAGGGCTGCCGGTGGACGAGCCCGGAAGGAAGACACCCTGGATTCAGTGTTTGAGGCGCCGGATCGGGAGGCCTTGCTGTCGTGGCTGACCATCCAGCCTTTGATGCTGAAGGTGGGGGAGACGGTCATCGTCCATGCCGGGTTCATGCCTGAGTGGCCCCTGGTCGAAGCGGAGGCGCTGGCCCGTGAATGCGAGTCCGGGTTGCGGGCCGGGGGAATCGGAGATCTCCACGAGCGCCGGAAGGTCATCTGGTCTGCCGATCTCGATGGCCACGGCCGGGCTGCCGCCGCCCTTGGGGTTTTCACCCGAATCCGCACAGTTCGGCTCGATGGGCGACCGCTGTTTGGTTACTGGGGCCCGGAGAAGACTGCCCCAAAAGGGGCGAGGCCGTGGTTCGAGAACTCCACCATCGTTGCCGAAGGATGGACCACCGTGTTCGGCCATTGGGCAACGCTGGGTGTGTTTCACGCCCCCGGCGCCATCTGTCTGGACTCCGGTTGCGTCTACGGAGGTTCACTCAGTGCCATGAGACTCGAGGACGGGCGGATCAAGAAGGTCGACCTTGCGAAAAGTGATCGACTGGGGATGTAGGTTGGGCCGTGTTCCAATGTTGTGAGTCTTTTGTTTGAAACGCCCCGAAGGGGCCCAGGCAATGGGCCGACGGATTACCCAAACTGGGATACAATTAATGGATGGCATCCAAACCTGAGACTGTTTTCGACAAGATCCTTTCCGGAGAGATTCCGTGCCACAAGGTTTACGAGGACGCCCATGTCCTGGCGTTTCTCGACATTGGGCCCCTAAGCCCGGGTCACATGCTGGTCATTCCCAAGGAGCGTAAGGCATACCTGCACGAACTCAGCGATGAGGCGGCGGCGGCTATCGGGCGGGTTCTGCCCCGTCTGAGTCGTGCCCTGATGGCCGCGACCGGGGCAACGAACTACAACATACTGCAGAACAACGGGGACAAGGCTCACCAGATCGTGATGCATGTACATTTTCACATCATCCCTCGGTCCGAAGACCAAGGGCTGGGCATCGGCTGGAATGCCAAGTCTCTCCCCGGTGAGAAGGCCGACAGTCTGCTCAAGGCGATGCTGGCTGATCTGGCGACGGACTGAGGGCAGAGGCTCGGTCCGTGCTTGACGGGATTCTCTCTTCGGATCAGGTTGCAGTCCTCAAAGAGGAGCGGATCCTCCTGGCTGACATCGGTTCGGAGTTGGCTGTCCAGGAGGTTCCGGACGACGATCGTGCGGCCCTCACGGCCTCGGTGGAACAGCTGGACGACCTCTTTCTCGTCGTTGTCGTTGGTGAGTTCAACGCAGGGAAATCTTCGTTGCTGAACGCCCTGGTCGGGGAGGCCGTCCTGGCGGAGGGTGTCACGCCCACAACCTCGCAGATTCACCTGATTCGATGGGGCGAGACGCCCTCTCGGAAAGAACTGATCGACGGCATTGAGGAGGTTCATCTGCCCCTCCCGCTGCTTCGGGAGATCACCCTGGTCGATACCCCGGGAACCAACGCCCTTGAGCGTCGGCACGAGGCGTTGACCGAGGAGTACGTTCCGCGGTCGGATCTCGTGCTCTTCGTCACCTCCTCGGATCGTCCGCTGTCCGAAAGCGAGCGGCAGTTTCTCCAGCGGGTCAAACAGTGGGGCAAGAAGGTCGTCGTCGTCGTCAACAAGGTGGACATCCTGCAGGATGCCGATGCCGTTGAGGAGGTCCTGGCCTACGTCAGGGAGCATGGGGAGGCCATCCTCGGTGTGGCGCCTCATGTCTTTGGCCTGTCGGCGGCCCTCGCGCTCAAGGTCCGCAGGAACGGCGGTGATGAGGCCCAAGATGCTGGGGGTTTGAAGGCTCTCGAACTCTACCTTCGGAAGGTCCTCGACCAAAATGAGCGGGTCCGCCTCAAACTGGAGAATCCGGTTGGTGTTGCGGAGAATGTAATAGCGCGTGCTGAGAACTCTGTCGATACAAGGCTGGACCTGATCACCGACGACATTACGACTTTGGCCGACATCACCCGCCAGCTGGACGTGTACTCGACCGACATGCAGCGGGAGTTCGGGCTTCGGCTGTCAGACATCGACACCGTGCTCCACGGCCTCGAGCTGCGGGGCATCGATTTCTTCGATGAACGCCTTCGCCTGAGCCGCCTGCCGTCCCTGTTCGATAAAGAAATGCTCCAGAGCGAGTTCGAAAAGGTCGTCGTCGGCAGCGCACCCGCCGAGATTGAGCAGAAGGTGGAGGCGCTGATTGACTGGTTGGTGGCCTCGGACCTCAACCAATGGCAGGCCGTCGTCAGCCACGTCAACCGGCGGCAGTCGGTCCACGCCGACAGGGTTGTCGGCGAGGTCGGCACACGATTCGATTACGACCGCGCCGCTTTGCTCGAAAGCCTCGGCAGGGCTTCGAAGGAAAGCCTGGCGAGCTACGACCGGGCCATGGAGGCCAGGCAGATGGCCGAAAGCGTTCAAAAAGCGGTGACCGGCACCGCCCTGGCCGAGGCCGGTGCTCTTGGCCTCGGGGCGACGGTGGCGTTGATGGCCTCCTCAACCGCGGTCGACGTCACCGGGTTGGCGGCCGCCGGCCTGTTGGCTGTCGTCGGGCTGTTCATCCTTCCCGTCCGCCGGCGGCAGGCCAAGGCCGATCTTCGAGAGAAGATCGGGGCCCTGCGCTCGAGTATCATGAGCGGTCTCACGCGACAGTTCGACTCGGAAGCCGCCAAGAGCCTGGCACGGATCCGCGAGACCATCGGACCCTACGATCGATTCGTTCGGGCCGAGCAGACATTACTGGAGGGGCAGAAGGCCCGGTGGGCCGATTTGGGTGGTCGGCTGAGAGAACTCAAGGACAGGATCGCCGCGGTGACGACGGATTCATCCGAGGCAGAGTTGTAGGGTGGGCCTCGGCCCACCTTCGTTGAACCGGAGACTCTTGGTTGGTGGGCCAAGGCCCACCCTACGAGGGGGCAGCTGGAGTGTCGGTCGGTTTCAACTCTGGGATTTCTGAAACCGCTTGACCGAGGTGAATTCACGTGCCTTGACCAGACCACGTCGGATTAGATTGTGGAGAATCACCCGGTTGTTGAGGTCGGCGCCCGGAAGCTGGCTGAGGACTTCCTCGATCGAATACATCCCGGTGATTCGAGACAGGACGAAACCCTCGGCAGGGTCGCAGTCCAGATTGACCAGATCGTCCAGCTCAATGCCCAACTCGAGAATGTCAGATCCGCTGATCTCCTCTGCTTCCAAGGCCTTTTCGATTTGACTCAACATCGACGAGACCCAGACCTCCACCGCCGGGTCGGGAGCGTATTTTTGTTGGGCCGCGCTGACCAGTTTGAGGGCATCGAGGAAGCGGCCCCGTTCAAGCCGCACCTTGACGGTGCGTTCGGTCACATTCCATGGCGCCGAGATCTGGTCGGCCAGCGGGGAGGAATTATCCGAGGGGCGCACCTGCATCAATCCTGCCTGAACACAGCGGTGGACCAGCTTGAGCACGTCGAAGACCTGGCGCCGGTTCCACAGGGCCAGTTCTTCGATCGTGCCCCGGCCGTCCATCTGCATCATCAAGGCCATATCCTCGTTGTTCAGGTCTTCCGGTACCGCTACCAAAATGGGGATGGCCGTTGTGTCGGGCACCAGATCCGTCATCTGGCTCCGCTCGTCCCGCTGACGGTAGCCCTCAAAGAGGAAGGCGGTCACCGGAAGCGGGATCTCGTGGAAGGCCCTGTCCGGCAGGTTGGACTCGATGAAGCGGAAATCTCCGGAATCCCAGAGAATCAGATCATAGAGCGTCTCGCGGGTCTTGGCCGTCACCACGGCGTGAAGTTCCTCTGCTGTGACGTAGCCGTGTTTCATTGCCAGTTCGCCCAGCATTGTCGGCTGCTCGTCCTGGGTCTTGATCATCGATTCGATGTTGGCCGAAGTGCAATGACCCCAACCCACCAGAAAGTGTCCCAGGAGCTCTTGGGGGCTGTCCGAGGCAACGGCGACCACATCGCCCTGTCTAAAATAGAGCTTCTTGGTGAATTCCGGCCCGTCGATGATCAGCGTCCCGGTTTTCCGGCTGGAAGCCAACCACTGGACGATGTCTCCCAGACCCATGGTTCGGAGGTTGCCGGCGATGGTCAAATGATCTCCCTTGTCCACCGTGAGGTCGAAGCGAAGAAAAATCGCCGCGAACCGTGCGGGTTCCATTACTGTACCTCAGCCCTTCGGAGATGGAACCTCTTGGATTTCAGCTCCGATTGGTCAGGTTGAAACCATTTCGCGTAGAATCTCGTTGGCAAGAGGTTTGCCGCACGATAGGGGAGTTCGGAGGGAATGAAGATGACGCAGATCACCATGACTCGGCCCGATGACTGGCATTTGCACCTGCGGGACGGGGCCGCCATGGCCGATGTTGTGGCTCACTCGGCCAGGGTATTCGGTCGGGCGATCGTTATGCCCAACCTCACACCGCCGGTTGTTACCACGGATGGGGCTCTCGGCTACCGGCGCCGGATCCTGGCTGCTCTTCCTGCCGAGACGACCTTTGAACCCTTGATGACGCTTTATCTGACCGATCGGACGCCGCCGGCCGAAATCAAAATGGCGGTCGAAAGCGGAATTGTCCACGGCGTCAAGCTCTATCCCGCAGGGGCGACGACCAATTCCGAGGCGGGGGTCACCGATATTGCCCGTGTTGGCGAGGTTCTCGCCGTCATGGCCGAGCTGGGCTTGCCGCTGCAGGTCCATGGGGAGGTGACCGACCCCGGCGTCGATCTTTTCGACCGTGAAGCGGTCTTTCTCGAGAGGATCCTGGCGCCGATAGTCGAAGAGCATCCCGGGCTCAAGGTCGTGATGGAACACGTGACGACCTCAGAGGCGGTGTCCTTCGTCGAGAATGCCCGCGATGGAGTGGCCGCGACAATCACCCCCCACCATTTGTTGATGAACCGCAACGCGATCTTCTCCGGTGGGATCCGCCCGCACCACTACTGCCTGCCGGTGCTCAAACGGGAACGGCACCGTCAGGCGTTGGTGCGTGCGGCGACGTCCGGCAATGCCCGGTTTTTCCTGGGAACGGATTCGGCCCCCCATTCGGTGGAGACCAAGGAGGCGCCATGCGGGTGCGCCGGGATCTACTCCGCCCACGCAGCCCTGGAGTTGTATGCCGGAGTGTTCGAAGCCGCGGGCGCGTTGGATCGGTTGGAGGCCTTCGCGTCGTTCCACGGGGCGGATTATTATCAGCTCCCACGGAACACTGGTAGCATCACGCTGGTTCAAAAACCCTGGCTCGTCCCTCCGGCGTATCGGTTCGGAGAGAGCTCGCTGATCCCCCTTTCGGCCGGGGAAACGGTCGCGTGGAAAATTGAGGAAATGGACTGCCACTGAGGGCGGTTCCCCCTCTGGAGGATTCTCTATGGTACCGATAATTCCCAACGGCAAGACCATCGGCATTCTGACCGGTGGGGGTGATGTTCCCGGCCTCAATCCGGCGATCCGTGCCGTCACCGTACGGGCCCTTCGTGAGGGCTACAGGGTCATGGGCATAAAACGGGGCTGGTCCGGTCTGGTCGAAATCGATAGAGACAGCGGCGACGCCGGCGGCGCCGTCGTCGAACTGACCGAGGAGGTCGTCAACAAGGTCGGCCGGACCGGAGGCACTTTCCTCCACACCTCCAGGACTCGCCCGAGCCATTTACCCAATGCGGACGTGCCCCAACATTTCAGAGAGGCATACGGGGACGAGGTCAACGACCTGACCCCGGAAGTGTTGAAGAATCTGGATTTCCTCGGAATCGACACATTGATTCCTATCGGCGGGGACGACACCCTGTCATACGGTGAGCACCTCCACAACCAGGGAGTTTCGGTTATCGCCCTGCCCAAGACGATGGACAACGACGTGCCGGGAACCGACTACTGCATCGGCTTTTCAACCTGTGTGACGCGGACCATTGAGATGACCCACGCCCTTCGAACCTCGGCCGGAAGCCACGAGCGTTTCCTGGTCATCGAGGTTTTTGGGCGCTATGCCGGGTTCACAGCGCTCTTGCCGACGATGGCCGGGGCCGCCAACCGGTGCGTCATCCCGGAGCATCCCTTCGACATTGGACACTTGTGTGAGCTGATGAGCGAGGATCGCCGGGAGCATCCCAGCAACTACAGCGTCGTTCTGGTCTCCGAGGGGGCAACATTCTCCGGAATGGAGGAGATGGTCTATTCCGATCAGGAAGCCGACATGTTCGGTCACAAAAAACTGGGTGGTATCGGCGACCGCGTCGCCCAGGCCCTGAGGGCCGCGTCCCCGAAGTTCAACAACGGCCGACGGGTCGATGTGATCTCACAGCGTCTGGGCTACATGGTGCGCTCGGGCGATCCCGATGCGATGGACTCGATCGTTCCGATGGCCTACGGCAATCTGGCGATGGATCTGATTCTCGACAGCGTTTCGGGTCGCCTGGTCAACGTCAGAAACGGACGGTACGACAACGTACCCATCGACGTCGTCACGTCACGCAAGAAAGTGATCGATGTCGGAAAGTTCTACAATACCGAGCGTCTGAGACCGTTCTACAAGAAATTCGACGGCGCCCCGGTGTTCATCATGACGTCGGATTACT
>DAOWGJ010000125.1 GCA_030637505.1 Holophagae bacterium | reverse complement strand
CGTCATGAAGTTCGATGACGATGTTGATGCTGCCTCCACCGGTTCCAATCCAGAGCCTGCCGCGGCTGTCGACATAGAGCGTTGCCACGTAATGATGGCTGATTGCCGAAAGAGCGTCGGGGTCGTGCAGAAAACGGCGGCCCTGACGCGTATTCGGGTCGTAGGCGTTGAGTCCACCCGAGCGGGTTCCGACCCAGATCGTGCCGTCGCGATCCTGGACTAGTGACTTGACATAGTCGTCACTGAGACTCCTGGTATCGCCGGGGACATGGACGAAACGCTCGACGACCCGCCCGTCGGAATCCAGTCTCTGCAGGCCGCCCTCTCCGGTGCCGACCCAGAGGCGGCCTTTGGCATCCTCCAAAAGGGCGGTGACATACCCTGGGCCAAGGCTGGATTCAACCTCGGGATCGTGCTTGAAAATGGTAGTGGTCCTGGTGGTGGGGTTGAGCCGGATGAGACCGTTGGCCTTGCCGACCCAGACCAGGCCGTCGTCGGTCTCCTCGATATCGTTGATGATGCCGGTTAGAGAGGAGTAACGGCTATAGCCTGGGCGTCCGGGGACCTTACGTAACAGATCACCAAAGCGGGTGCCGATCCACAATCCGTCGTTCGAGCCGGCGGCCATCCCCGTCACGTCAACAGTGGGAATATTTTCGGGCGGAAAAACATCGGCCGTCGCGGCGGCGAGATGCAGGGCCGGTCGGGTCAAGCGCCACAGGCCGCCACCCCAGGTTCCGATCCACAGGGTGCCGGTTGAATCGGTCGCCAAACTCAAGACCCGGTCGTCACCAAGGCTGTGTCGTTCACCCGGATCATGCTGATAGGCGCGGCACCTGCCGGAAGCCACATCAAGTGCGTTGAGCCCCCCGCCGAAGGTGCCGACCCAAATGGTGCCTGGTGCGCCTGCGGCCAAGGTGACCACCAACGCGTAGCTGAGCGCAAATGGATCATCGGGGTCGGCGGCAATCCGGTCAAAACTTCCTGTTGCCGGATCCAGCCGGTGGACCCCTTGCCCGCCGACCCAGAGAAAACCATTCTCATCTTCGAGCAACGCGAAGACCGAGTTTCCGGCAAGCGAATGAACATTGCCTTCTTCGTTGCGAAACACAGTGAACCGGTCCGTCGAACGATCCAGGAGATTGAGGCCGCCCCGGTTTGTTCCGAGCCACAATCGGTCAGCCTGGTCGATCAGAATGCACGTCACATAGTCATCGCTGATGCTGTGTGGGTCGTTTGGATCGGCCAGGAACCGCTCGAAGGTTTCGGTTTGGGGGTCGAACCGATTCAAGCCCTTCTGGGTGGCGACCCAGAGATCCCCCGTTTTGTCCTGTGCGATGCCGTAGACACTGTTGTGGCTCAACGAGGTCGGGTCACCTGAATCATGACGAAAATGCTCGAATCGGCCGGTCGCCCGATCGAGGCGATTGAGCCCGGCACTGTTGGTGCCTATCCAGAGGTTCCCCGAACGATCCTCGAAGATCGTACGGATCGAGTGATCCGAGATCGACGCCGGATCGCCTGGGTCGTGACGGTAGGCAACGAAGGTCTCGCCGTCGTACCGGCTCAAGCCCTCCCGGGATCCAATCCAGACGAAGCCGTCTCGATCTTGCATAACGGCGGTGATGACCTCCGCCGGGGGACCGGTTTCCGAACCGGCCCTTTGGAAGTGCACGTATGCTCTCTCGGCGGCGAAACACCACCCGGACCCGAACCACATGGCGAGGCCTACCAATATCGTGCGGTTGATCGTCATCCAGGCCATGCAGCCATGGTAGCGGGTTTCTCCGGAAATATTCCGCCCCTTTACGATGCCCCTGCATGTACAGAAGCGATTTCCGGAAACTCGACCCCAGGATCCTTGGTTCCATGGCATTCGTTGTCCTCGTCTGGTCATCGGTCTATGGCTCGTTGATGCTCCGGATCTCTCCGTTCGAGTTGGGTTGGTTGGACTGGCTGAACATCGGCCTGCGATCGCTCGAGCGAGCACAGGACTTTTCATGGACGGAAACGGCCCGATCAGTTGCCGGGATTCTCAGAAGCGTGAAGAGGTAGCAATCAGCTGTCAGCTCTCAGCTCTCAGAAAGGGAACAGGGCCGCTGGTGTGGGCCGCGAGCATCCCTGCGTGGGCCAGAATCTGATAGCTGATAGCTGACGGCTGAAAGCACACGGTGGAGCCGGGACCATTGTGGTTCCGGCTCTACCGGGTTGAGGTACTATGATCTGCCATGGCAGTGAACGTACCCCCATTCTCTCAGGCACAAGCCGGTGACCGTCCGCCCTCCGACCTGGAGGCCGAGCGCGCTGTTCTCGGTGCGATTCTGGTCGATCCGATCGCCCTGTTGAACGTGATGGAGAAGCTCGAAGAACAGGACTTCTACCTGGATCAACACCGTACGGTCTACGGGGCCTGCCTGACGCTGCAAGAACGGGGGCAGGCGGCGGACCTTTTGACCGTGACCAACCACCTGCGGGAGGAGGCTCTCCTGGAACGGGTGGGCGGGGCAGCCCTGGTGTCCTCCTTGCTCGATGCCCTTCCCGATGTTGCCAACGTCGGTTACTACGCCGATATCGTATTTGACAAGGCGGTCAAACGCCGTCTGATGCACGCTGCCCGGTCGATTCTCGACACCTGTTCCGTCGACAAGGGTGAGGCCAAGGTTGCTGTGGAGAGTGCACAAAAGGCGGTGTATGCCATCGCCGAGGGAACTCTCGGCGGAGGCCTGGAATCGATCGGCAAGCTGACCGAGAAAGAACTGATCAACCTGGAGAAGGCCCAGGAAACCCGGAGTTCCCTGACCGGGATCGACACCGGCTACTACGAACTCAACGACAAGACCGGAGGGTTGCAGAAGACCGACTTGGTGATCCTGGCCGCCCGTCCCTCGATGGGCAAGACCTCTCTGGGATTGAACATCTGCGCTCACGCCGCGATCAGGAGCCATAAAAAGGTCGCGGTTTTCTCGCTGGAAATGTCCGCGGAACAGTTGGTACGCCGCCTCCTGTCCTCAGAAGCCAGGGTCGACCAGACGCGACTGACCCACGGGTATCTGGCCAAGAACGACTGGCCCAAGATCACCACTGTCGCCGAGACGCTGAAGAAGGCGGATCTGTGGATCGACGACACGCCCGGCATCACAGTGATGGAACTTTCGGCCAAGGCCCGGCGATTGAAGCAGGAGCACGGCCTGGATCTGGTGATGGTGGACTACCTCCAGCTGATGTCGGGCGGTCGCTCCAATACCAGCCGGACGGAGGAAGTTTCGGCGATTTCTCGTGGGCTCAAGGGTATCGCCAAAGAACTCGAGGTGCCGTTGTTGGTATTGTCCCAACTCTCCCGTCGTCCGGAACAGCGGGGGTCGGACCGGCGGCCACAGCTCTCCGATCTACGGGAAAGCGGCAGCATCGAGCAGGATGCAGATGTAGTCATGTTCATCATTCGACCGTGGGTCTACGACCATGAGGCCGATGAGCGCGAGGCCCAACTGCTGATCTCCAAGCAGCGCAACGGGCCTACCGGTGACATCGACCTGGTGTTCCAGAACCAGTTCACTCGGTTCGAAAACGCCGAGCGTCATCATCACGACGACGGGCAGCCGTTCTAAAGCTGTCAGCTATCAGCTCTCAGCATGCCGGTGACCACCGAATATACTCTGGTGGGGAGGATGAAGGATGACGTCTGACACCGTCTTTTTCTGCACCGACTGTGGGCACGAGTCCCGGAAATGGCTGGGTCAGTGCCCGGGGTGTGGCAGTTGGAACACCTACGTCGAACAACTGCGTGCGCCGAAACCAAAGGCGGGTAAGGGCGTGCGGACGCCCCCCAGAAACGAGGGGCCGGTGTCAGTGACAGACGCCGTGGCCGCCGTCACCGAGCGGGTCTTGTGTGGCATCGACGGTATCGATCGGGTGCTGGGCGGAGGGATGGTCCCCGGTTCGTTGATCCTGCTTTCCGGAGAGCCCGGAGTGGGGAAGTCGACGATATTACTCCAGATGGCTGCTGCACTCGCCGGGGGTGAGTCGCCGGCGATCTACGTGTCGGCCGAGGAGAGCGCCCAACAGGTAGCCCTTCGCGCAGAGAGGGTCGACGGCGTTCGCTCCCAATTGCTGCTGCATGCCGAGACCTCGGTCGATGCGGTCATCGGCCATCTGGAGACATTGAAGCCTTCGGTTGTCGTCATCGATTCTGTCCAGACGATGGTGGCCTCCGAGGTCGATGCGATGGCGGGATCGCCCAGCCAGGTTCGCGCGGTCGCCGCCCGCTTCCAACATCTCGCGAAGACCCGGGGGGTCCCGGTCATCCTGGTGGGTCACGTAACCAAGGACGGCATGATTGCCGGGCCGAAGTTGCTCGAACACCTGGTCGACGTCGTCCTCAGTCTCGAGGGTGAGCCCGGGCATGACCTCAGGGTTCTCAGGGCGACCAAGAACCGCTTCGGCACAGTGTCCGAGCTGGCCCTGTTCTCGATGACCGGCTCGGGGCTCGAGGGCGTGCGCAATCCATCGGCGTGGCTGCTGGAGGATCGGCGGGTTGGGGCGCCGGGTTCGGTGGTAGCGGTGGCCCTGGAAGGAACGGCGCCGCTGCTGGTCGAAGTCCAGGCACTGGTCCAGCCCTCCAATCTCGGGACCCCTCGAAGGGTTGCGCAGGGCTTGGACGGCTCACGGCTTGCCCTGTTGTTGGCCGTTCTGGAGCGGCACGCCGGCATCCGGTTCGGCGAACGGGACGTCTTCGTCAACCTGGTGGGAGGTCTAGCTCTGAGAGAACCGGGATTGGATTTGGCGGTCGCAGCCGCTCTGATGTCGTCTGCGGCTGATCGCCCCTTGGCCGCGGACATTGCGGTTTTTGGGGAAGTCGGCCTGATGGGTGAGGTCCGGGCGGTCAGTCGTGCCGCAGAACGGGTCCGGGAAGCCGAGGCCTTG
>DAOWGJ010000014.1 GCA_030637505.1 Holophagae bacterium | reverse complement strand
TCCATCTCCTTGACCACTCGTTCGTTGTGGACGACCTGCCCCAAAATCGCCCCTGAACCGCCTTCTGAGGCGAAGCGGCGAACCTTGATGTCGGCAACCCGTACTCCCGAACAGAATCCGTATTTCCCGGCTCGCTTGACCGTGATCATCGCTGCCTCTGCCGTGGGATCCACCAGCGCGCCAGTCGGTCGCAATAGGCCGCCCACGAAGCATCGACGTCAGCGATCGCCTGGCCGCCCAGGGTTTCCAAGAGCGCGTCCGCCAGAACGAGCGCAGCCATGCTTTCGAGGATGGGCGGTGTCGCGCCGATAGCGGTGACGTCGGATCGCTCCCAGACCGTCGATCCCGCTTCCCCGGTTTCGAGGTCGACCGACGGCAGTCCCCTCCTCAGGGTGGAAATCGGTTTGAAGAAGGCCCGAAGGACCAGATCCGACCCGTTGGTGACGCCGCCCTCGAGGCCTCCCGCGTGATTGCTCGTTCGTTCGAGGCCGTTTTCGCCCAGAGTGAAAGGGTCATGGGCTCGAGATCCAACCACGGTCGCGACCTCAAGGCCCTCGCCCAGAGCCACGGCCTTGACCGAGGGGATCGAAGTGATTGCCTGGGCCAGACGACCATCCAGCTTTCGGTCCCAGTGGACATACGAACCCAGGCCGGGCGGCAGGCCGCGAACAACCAGTCCGCCCACTCCGCCCAGGGTTTCACCCTGATCTCTGGCCGTACGAACGGCTTCTACCAACTGCTCTTCGTTGTCCGGCCGGGGTGTCACCAGGGGAGAGTCGTGATCAACGCCGGCCAGACTCTCCCAGGTCGGAGCTCCATCGAGTACGGTGTGGGGTCCGAGGGCAAGGACCGCAGACCGCATCTCGACGCCGTAGCGTTCGAGTAGCTGACAACATACGGCGCCGGCGGCAACCCTGGCCGCGGTTTCCCGGGCCGAGGCCCGCTCCAGCACGTTCCGTTGGTCACTGAGTTGGTCGGTGGCGATCCCACCCGAAAAGTCGGCGTGACCCGGTCTCGGGCGCGTCACCGACCGTTCATCGGCCTTGGCCCGATCGACGGACCAGGGATCCATCACCTCGCGCCAGTTCTTCCAGTCCCGGTTCTCGACATGCATCACCAGGGGTGATCCCAGAGTCAGTCCATCCCGCAGCCCGCCGCTGATCTCGACGGTATCGTGTTCGATGCGCTGACGCCCTCCGCGACCGAAGCCGTGTTGGCGGCGGCGCAGCATCTCGTTGATGAAGTCTCTATTCAGCGGGAGACCGGCCGGCAATCCCTCGAGGATTGCGGTCAGCCGTGGTCCGTGGCTCTCGCCACCAGTCAGCAAACGGAGTCTGTTCACCTCGGCCCCCCCCTCCAGCTCATCGTCAAACTGACCCAGCGTCCCGGCAGAGGCACGCCGGGGACCTCGGTGATCGAACGGTCGAAAATATTATTGGCTTCCAAGTCCAGCCACATCTCAGGAAGGATACGTCGGCCGAGTCGAAGATCCAAGGTCATCCATGATCCTCCAACCTGGGGTTGGCGGTAGCGGAAGGCCCACCCGGCCCTCCAGCCGTCGCTGGGCTCGGCCCCTCCGGTCCAGGCGGCTTCCAATCGTGGGTGAGCCAGGGCATATCGGGAGCGGGCAGCATCGACCGCGACATCCGATTCCAGCCAGGTGATACCAAGGCGCTGCCATTCGAGCGCACCGGCAACCGGCAGGGTCAAGGCGGCTTCGAAGCCGTCGGTCGTCACGCGGCCGATGTTTTCCGCCCGCCACACGCCGTCGTCGTGCAAAAGGTAATCGATCAGTTGATCGGCTTGGCGCCTGAAGACGGTCAGGCTGAGGTGGGAACCCTCGAGACCGATCTCCAGGGTGTGTCCCTCTTCGGGTTCGAGGTCGGCGTTACCCACGGTCGATGGTGAGTCGTAGAAGAGATCGGTGAAGGTCGGGGCCCGGAAGCTCTCGCCCCACGAGCCTCGAAGGGCCCACTCGGGGTGAAAACGCCAGCGTCCGCTGACGGCCCCCGTCGTGATGGTGCCCCATGTGTCCTGGTCGTCGATCCGTCCCTGGATGGCAAAAGTGACAGGTCCTGAAAATCGTCCCACTTCGGCGAAGAGCGCCTTTCTCTCCAAATCGTGGCGGCCCAGGTTGCTGGAGACAATGTTATCCCGGGCCGCCTCGATGCCGGTAACCCAGGACCACCCGCTCCACGAACCGCGAAGACTGAGATCAACCAGGGCGCCCTTCGTCACGTGGTGGTTATGAAACCACTCCGGCCGATGCCGGTCGAGCACGAAGTCATCCTCGTGCCGATCAAGTCGGAGGGCGCCATGGAGGTTGAGGTTTGGGGCCAAAGGCGTCTGAGCACTGACGGTCACCAACTGCCCCTCGGTCCATTCCCGTTCATCTGGGAACCGGGTGGAATAGAACGCGTGGGCGCCGAAACGGCGGCGTCCGGCGGAAACCGCCACCGCCAGCCGGCCGCGGTCTGTGGCCAGGGACCAGCCTGCTGCGCCCTGATTGACGTCAGCCTCGGTATTGTCCCGGAAGCCCGTGTGGACCTCACGCTCCACGGCCCCCCACAGGCCTTTCCACGACCCGGCAACGGCCCCGCCGGTCAGGTGATTCTCGCCAACCCTGAAGTGCCCGGTGATCGGTTGGGCTACGCCGGTGACGATGTTGACGGCGCCCCCGAACGCATCGGGCCCGTGCACTGCCGATCCGGGCCCGTAGAGCACCTCGACCCTCTCGATCGCCTCGAGAGGGATGAAGAGGTCGAGGTTGTGGTGGCCCGTTTGCGGGTTGTTGACTCTGATGCCGTTGACCATGACGATCGACTGTTCAAACGTGCTGCCGCGGAGGTTGAGATCCCCTTGCACACCCCGGGCCCCGCGACGCACCAGTCCGACACCGGGCAGTATCGCCAGCAAATCCTGGAGCGTTTGCACCGGAAGACTCTCGATCTCTTCCCGATCGATCACTACGGTTCGGCGCCCTACCTCGGCCGGCGTCGTGCCGATCCGGGAGGCAACGACTTCGGCGTCGCCGTGGAAAGAGGGCTGAGGTCCCTCCTGGGCAAATGCAGTCGTGAGGTTTCCCAGGAGCCCAAAGACGGCCAGGAGGAGGAGGCTGAGCTTGAGACGTTGGATTACCATGGTGGTGGATGATAGCCGATGCCGACATACAAACCCGAGAGCGCACAAACCGCCGAATCGGGGCGTGCCATGTGCGCCCTTTCTTCACCGGGCAGGACTCCCAACCAAGCCGTCGATGCGAAGAAGGGCGACACTTGGCAACCCACGGCGGCGGCGGCGGCAATCGAGTCTCGGCTGAAGCCGTAGGCCGCCGAGATCATTTTCTGGAGGGGCGATTTCCTCTCGACAGCCCTAACCAAGCCCCTCCGGAAAATGCACCGAGCGGGGGCGAACGGTGACCCAGGATTCTCCGTAGTCCTCAAAGCGTCCCCGAAGGCCGGGGATGGAGATCAGGGACAAGGACAGAGGCCGCGTCAGCAAACAGGTGCAGGTACAGGTACAACCTCAGCGACAGAGGAGCAGCAATCCGTGACGCCACGGCCGGCGTTGAGTACATCCGGGCCGCGCACATGATTTTCTCCTGTTCGTTCATTGAGTGATGACTGGATAGCTGGTGGGCCAACCGTGGTCAAGGGCAAGCCGGCC
>DAOWGJ010000022.1 GCA_030637505.1 Holophagae bacterium | reverse complement strand
GTCCCAGCTCTTCGAGGAGAGCCAGCATCGAAAGGGAGGTACAGCCGATGGCGGGTTGTGCCCACTCGGTCGCCTGCAGGCGGCGCTGGTCCTGCTCGGCCTGGTCATCGGAAAACCTGGGGCGTGGGAAGACGACCTCATGGAGGCACGACTCAGGGTCGAAGTCATGATCCGCGGCCCTGTCCCATGGCGCCCTGGCCCTGTCGAAAGTCATGGCCAGATCAGCCCCCATGCCGACGTACTGGCTCCCCTGTCCGGGAAAGAGGAAAGCGACACTGCCCTGGTGGGCGCCGATGCCGTAGCAGCTCCCGTTCGGAAGGACAAAGGGAGAGTCTGGGTGTTCGTCGATTCGTGATGCGGCTGCCGAGAGCTTGTCGACCAGGTCCGCCTCGTCGGTGGCCAGCAACGCCAGCCGGGCGCCGGCGCCATGGTCGTAGGTGGCCTGGGTTGTGTGTGCCAGCCAGGCCAGTGCCCCCGGCCCTTGTGCCGATCCTGCCGTCCGCCGGGCCAGGCGTGCCAGGCCGGCGCCGTCCTCGGCGCCAAGCACGACAAGCTCGCGGCCCAGACGTGCGAGCCGACCTGTGCGTGCCCCATCGCCCGTGTACTCCTCCAGCGTCACGTGGAAGTTCGACCCGCCGAAGCCGAAGGAACTCACCGAGGCGCGCCGTGGATGCTCAGAGCCCCGGATCCACGGCCGCGGGAACGGGTTGAGGTAGAACGGACTGCTCTCGAGCCCCAGCTTCGGGTTGGGTCTTTCAATCTTCAAGGTGGGTGGAAGCACCTTGTGATGGACGGCCATCACCGCCTTGAAGAGGCCGGCGGCGCCGGATGCTGCCTTGGTGTGGCCGATCTGGGACTTGACCGATCCAAGGGCGCACCACTGTCGGTCCTCGCGGCCGGTCTCGTCGAATACCATCTGCAGACTTTCGAACTCGGCGGCGTCGCCGGCTTTGGTCCCGGTGCCGTGAGCCTCGACCAGCTCGACTGTTCGAGGGCTGAAGCAGGCCTTCTCGTAAGCCCGCCGCAGCGCCCGGGCTTGACCTTCCGGCACCGGTGCGTAGACGCTCTTGGAACGCCCGTCGGACGAGGTGCCGACACCACGGATGACCGCGTAGATCTTGTCGGCGTCGCGCTCGGCATCCGCGAGCCGTTTGAGAGCGACCATGCCGAGTCCTTCGCCGAGAATGGTTCCGTCTGCCTGGTCCGAGAAAGGCCGGCAATCGCCGGAGAGGCTCATGGCTTGAGTCTTGCTGAAGCACATGAACATAAAGATGTCGTTGAGAGTGTCGACCCCTCCGGTGATGACCATGTCCGAGTCGCCGATCTGGAGCTCGCTGATTCCCATGGCCAGTGCCGAGAACGTGGAGGCGCAGGCGGCGTCGGTGACGCAGTTTGTGCCGCCGAGATTGAGACGGTTCGCGATGCGGCCGGCCACGACATTGCCCAGGAGGCCGGGGAATGTGCTTTCCTTCCATGGCACGTAACTGTCACGGATGCGATCGCAGATAGAGTTCACCTCGTTCTCCGGGATGCCCGACTCCCGCAGGGCCTTGACCCAGATCGGGCGCTGGAGCCGCGACACCATGGACCCGAGCAGCTCCTGGGACGAAGTGACACCGAGGATTACGGAGATGCGGGAACGATCCATGGTCTCGAACTGGCCGCGTGAGGCGTCTTCGAGCACCCTTTGGGCCACGATCAGGGCCAGCAGCTGGGAGGTGTCGGTGGTCGGGAGGATGCTCGGAGGAATTCCCCAGGCGAGGGCATCGAAGTCGATCTCTCCAAGGAAGGCGCCTCTTTTTGCATGTGTCTTGTCAGGCGCAAGAGGGTCCGGGTCATAGTAGTCATCCACCAACCAATGGCTGGGGGGAACCTCCCGGATGAGATCACGGCCGGCCAGGATGTCGCGCCAAAACCCCGTCGCGTCCAGGGAGCCCGGGAACAGGGCGCTGACGCCGACCACGGCGATAGGGGATGATGATGCCTTTGAAGCGGACATGAGTACCTCGTTGATTCTTCAGTCGAGCGGACGGGGACGGAAGTTGAAGGACGCGGGTGAGACCGCGAGGCCGGACGTGCGAAGCTGTTGAGCACGGGTGACGACTGCTGCGCCCTCCATCAGGTTGAGCGCGACCTGGACCACCCGGCGATTGGTCGGCGCCTCGAGGAAGCTGCCCTTGACCCAGGAGTTGAAGGCGCCCATGGCCGGACCGCACCAGATCTGATAATCCAGGGTGCGGTCCTTCTCTCCGCTGATGGCCCAGCGGCTGGCCTGACCCAGATACGAACGGAAGACCAGCGCCATCAGGTGTTTCGAGTCCTCCTCTGCACGCTCGACCTGGCCCGGATCACGGCTTGACCAGAACTGCCTGGTGGCGTTCCATGCCTCCGAAAAGCTGGTTTTGAGGATCTGCCTCTCCACAGACTCGCGTTCCTCGGCCGGAATCTCGCCCAGGGAGTCGTAGCGGCGGTAGAGCTCGTACAGCTTTTTGGCTCTCGCGCCGAACATGGTTCCGCGTTGGAGAACCTGGACCTCGACTCCCAATTCGAACATGTCGGCAGCGGGCGCCATGACCACGTCTGCGAGACCGGCCTGGGTCAGCATCTGACGACCTTCGACATCGAGCCCGGACTCGACGCACGCCTGGTTGACCGAGCCGGTCAGCACGTACGCTGCGCCGAGTGCAAAGGCCGCCGCCACAGCTGAAGGCGTGCCCAGTCCGCCGGCGGCGCCGACGCGGATCTGCCGGTCATACCCGTGTTTTCTTGTCATTTCATCACGCAGAGCGAGGATGGACGGAAACAGAGCGGCCAGAGGTCGATTGTCGGTGTGGCCGCCCGAGTCGGACTCGACTGTGATGTCCTCGGCGAGAGGTAAATGGGCCGCCAAGTCGGCCTCTTCGGCACTGAGCAGGCCACGTGCGACGAGCGCGTCGAGGATGATGGTCGGGGCGGGTTCGAGAAAGAGCCGTGCCACCTCAATGCGGGAGATCTTGGCAAAGACGTGGTTGGTCCGGAGGATTCTTCCCGAGGGGCCGCGCCGAAGACCGGAGCAGGCGAAACGAACGACGGCAGGGGTGAGCGCCATGTAGGCTGCGGCGGAGACGCGGCGCACCCCCCGCCTGATGTAGAGGTCGGCGACGGCCTCCTCGAGATCGGGCTCGTTCGGGCTGTAGATCAGGTTGCTGCCCCAGGGCAGACAATCGGGATCCAGCTCGCTCTGCAGCTCGCCGAGGGCAGTCTCCACGTGCTCCAGCGGCAGACCTGCTGCGCCGAAAAAGCCGAGGAAGCCGGCCTTGGCGACCGCGGCGACCATCCGAGCCGAGGCAATGCCGTTAGCCATCGCACCGGTGACATAGGGGAAACGTGTGCCGTGCGCCTCGCCGAAACCACGGTCGCCGAGCCACTCCGGCCAGATGGGCGCCAACGTCGCGACGAGTGGGAATGTTGGTCCGTTCCCCTCACCAGGGGGCGCGGCGTTGCCACCCAGGCCCAAGCCCATTCTGCCGCTGGCCGGATCCTGCACGATGAAGGCAGTCTCCCGGACCCTGCACAGGGCTCTGTCGATTTCGAATGGCTCGAAGGCCGGCCCTTGACCGGCTTCTGCACGCCATCGGTTCTGGTAAGCTTTTTCAAGCGTCACTGAGGGCCTCTCGAAAAATGCCACTCAGTGGCATTTGGCACTCGGGGACGGTATCGTATTCGTTGTGAAAAATCTAGCATCACTGCGTCAACGAAAGAAAAGGGCCACGCGGGCAGCGTTGGTGGCGGTTGCGAACAAACTGTTTCACGAAAAGGGCTTTGAGGCGACGACCATCGACGAGCTCTGCGAGACCGTGGAGATCTCCCGTCGGACCTTCTTCCGCTACTTCCCGAGCAAGGAGGAGCTGGTCTTCCCCCATCGAGCGGAACGTTTGCGGGAATTGATTGCTTTCTTGGAGGCCGCACCCGAGGACGAGAGTCCCTTCGACACCCTTCGTCGGATGGCGACGATCTTTGCGGTGGAGCACATGGAGAACCGGGCCCACGCGATCTCCCAGCAGCAGCTCATCGGAAGCTCCCCGAATCTCCAAGCCACGGAGGGAGCGATCGATCGCGAATGGGAGGTGGCCATGGCCAGGGCGTTTGTTCAGAGGAGCGGACCAGGCCCTGCCGCGGAGCTGCGCGCCTGGGTCCTGGCGGGGGCGACCCTTGGAGTGATCCGCGCGACCCTGCGCCACTGGTTTGAGGCCAACGGCGAGGAGGACCTCGTCAAGCTGGGCCTGGACGCCCTGGATTGCCTCGAACGCGGTTTTCCATTGGAGTGAGCCACGAAGGGAGGGCTCCTCATTCCCGATCGAGGGCAGGAATCTGGAGCGGCGACTGGAATCGCCCTGAATCTAACCCGCACTTCTCACCAGTCTTCGTCGCGAGGGGCGGAAGACATGGTGAGATTCGGCGTTTTCGCAGATTGAGCGAATGAGGCATAGTTCGTACTATGTTCGCTGGCACCGCTGCGCGGCTTGCGTCTCTCCGCCTTCGGCTCCGAGGTGATGAGCGAATTCAAGAAAGCTCCGAAGATCGCTGTGTATTTCGCGCCGCAGCAGATCACTGGTGAGAAGTGCGGGCTAAGGTTTGCCGCGCCTCTTGAACAAGCCGACAATTCCCCAGGTCACCGAGAACACACCATAGAGAACCGGCCCCACGGCGACGGCCAATACACCGGCGTTCGTGGCCTTCGCCAACAGTATGCCGACCGTACTGGCGGCAGCCCCAATTGCAATCAGTCCCAACCCGCCCCAGATACGCATCCAGGCTTCGGAGCGGGGACCGCTGACCGAGGTCCCGATAGCTTGTGTGATTTCGATGAGCAGGATTGTCCCACCGGTGATCAGCATGGGCAAGGTCAGGTAGAACAGGCTCATGTTGTCCACGCCGATCAACGGTTCGGTGGCCACCGGGGTCGCGAAAAGGGGAAAGAGACAGAGAAGAAAAGCCGAGCCCACGCTTGGCCGCAGGAGGGCCAGGCAGGCGAAGACAAACCCGCCGAAAAATATTACGCCCAACAGCGAGGCGGCGTTGAGGAAGTCTGCCCTGATTCGGGTGATGCTGTGATTGAGTCGCTCGACGCGGCCCTCAAGAGAGACGTTGGCCAGTTCCCAATCGTTCGGTGTCAGAACGCTCCTGAGGTCGTCCTCGAAGTCGAAGAGACCCATGGGTGCGAGCCAGCCGGCGGCAGCGGGAACCTCGGTTGCTACCCACAGTCGAACTCGCTCTGCTTCTGCCTGCACATCCGTGTCGTCGGAGAACTCAAATAGGGTGAACTCCGACGGCAGCCCGGAAAGGGCGTGGGCGAGGGCTGCCGCTCCGAACATCGCTGCCAGCACGTAGACGCATAACAGCGGCCCCGTCCACTTGCTGGATCGTCGCGAGGACTCATGTCTGCGACCCAAATCTGAGGACCTTCGCATCTGTGGCCTATCGGGGCTCCCAGGTCGGGAAACGGCCCGGAGTCCACGGTGCACCGGCGGTTTCCAGTTGCGTTTCGAGGGGTTGCAGCCGGTCCTCAACCAGGTGGCGGAGCTTCGGAAGCAGTTCGGTGAACGCCTCCCCTGCCCATCGGAGCGAGTCGCGGTTGATCTGGGTCGGCGCGGAGGTCACGTACCACTGGTCGCCGACGACGCCCTCGATCCGGCCGAGAATCGACGGTGCAACAGCATGATTGCGCCGGGCGGCGGAACGGTCGCCCGTCAGTTCCCGCCGTAGGCCCTCGAGGTCGGCCTCAAGGCTTGCGATCTCACTCAAGAGCTTCTGATCGGCGTTCGGGGTTTCCAAAGCAGCCTGCCGCAGGTGTTCAAGCCGATCGTCGACCTCGGCCACGACCTCGACGGCTGCGTGCACCGCTCGTTGCAGTTCGGCCGCCTCGAGGCGGAAGGCCTGGACCTCGGTGCGGTCTTCAGCGGGGAAGGTCGCCAGATCGAGGGGCTTCAGGGTGAAGGTCTCCGGTCCGGCCGAAGGCTGGAGTTGGCCGTCGACGAGGCTGGAAAGAGTGACGCTATAGGTTCCCGGTATTGCCAACGGGCCACGTGGCGGTGGCCCCCAGGGCGAGACCGGTGGTGGGTCGAGGTCGATTGGGGTCGTTGCCGGCAAACGGAGATCCCAGGCTACTCGGTGGAATCCCTTGGTGCGAGGGCCCTCGATCCGGCGAATGACGGCGCCGCCTGAGTCCGTGACGGTCAGGATGAGGGCAGGGTCATGCTCGGAGTCTTCGGCTCGCAGTTGATCGAGAGTGGCGTATTGCAGGGCTGTGCCCTCTTCGTCGGCTTTTTTTTCGGCTTCGATGCGTTGTTCCTGGCGGGTTTTCAGACCTTCGGCCAGGTGGTAGGTGAAGACGGCGCCGTAGGGCGGGTTGGGTGCGGCGTAGAATGCGTCGCCCTGGAAGGACTTGTCGAGAGATGGCAGCCCAAGGCGGGGGCTTTCGATATAGACCCAAGGGTCCTTGACATCGAAGAGGTGGGTGTTCTTCTGCAATGTCGCTTCGTCGGCTGTTCGAAGTGGAGAGTAGTCATCGAGGATGTAGAAACCGCGTCCGAAGGTTGCCAGGACCAGATCGCTCTCCCGGCGCTGGACTGCAATGTCTCGAACGGCGACGGTCGGCAGATTGCCCTTGAGCCGGATCCATTCGGAGCCGCCGTCTGAGGAGAAGAACAGACCGTACTCCGTGCCGGCAAACAACAGGCCTGAAATCTCGTGGTCTTCGACCAAAGCCCACACCATGCCTTTTTCCGGCAGATCGCCGGCGATGCTGGTCCACGTCTTGGCACGGTCGGTGCTCTTGAGGACGTAGGGCTTGAAATCGCCGTCCTTGTGGGCGTCAAAGGTGGCGAAGACAGTGTCGGCGTCGTGGATCGAAGCCTCCAGGCGGGCAACGTAGGTGTTCTCGGGGATACCGGGGAAGGACTTTTCCGTTCGCCAGTTTTCACCGCCGTCTTCGCTGACCCAGATCAGGCCGTCGTCGGTGCCGACGTAGATCAGGCCTTCGACCAGGGGTGATTCCGACAGGGCGACAGCATTGCCGAAGGTCGATGTCGATTTCGATTTGGCCACGGCGTCAGGACCCCAGACCCTGTCCATCACCTCGAGGGTGTCGCGGTCGATGCCGCGATGAAGAACGGGGGAGACGATGGACCACGAGTTGCCTCGGTCTTCTGAGCGGAAGAGACGGGAGGCGGCGAAATACAGCCGCGTGTGGGAGTGCGGGCTGATGATCAGAGGTGCATCCCAGTTCCACCTGAAGGGCTCCTCACCTGGAGGTTCGATCGGCTGGATATTGACGACTTCTCCCGAACGCCGGTCGTGGCGGACCAGGCCGCCGTACTGCCACTCTGAGTAGACGATCATCGGGTCTTCCGGGTCGACTCGGGTCTGGAAACCGTCGCCGAAGACGGTGACGAACCAGTCCTCGTTGGCGATGCCCGACGGTGACCGCGTGCGGGAGGGCCCTCCGAGGGTCGCGTTGTCCTGGGTGCCGCCGTAAACGAAATAGAAGGGTTCGGCATTGTCGATGCCGACGCGGTAGAACTGGGTGACCGGCAGATTGGCCTTGAAGACGTAGGTCTCCGCCCGATCCCAGCTTTCGTAGATACCGCCGTCGCAGCCGACCAGCAGGTGGCGTGGGTCGGCCGGGTCGATCCACATCGCGTGGTCGTCGACGTGGCGAAAGGCCGAGCCGATTTTGCCAAAAGTTTCTCCGCCGTCGGTCGTCAACTGCATCCAGGTCTCCAGCGAGTAGACGCGGTCAACATCCGCTGGGTCGGCAACGATCTCGTTGTAGTACTGGGGGCTGCCGGAGACGTGGTCTGAGCGCTTGGTCCAGCTTTCGCCGCGGTCGGTGGAGCGGAAGAAGCCGCCCTCGTCCCGAACGGCCTCTATGATTGCGTAGACGACGTCGGGGTTTGCCGGCGAGACCGTCAATCCGATGCGTCCCATGTCGACCTCCGGCAGGCCTTT
>DAOWGJ010000051.1 GCA_030637505.1 Holophagae bacterium | reverse complement strand
GCCGATGGTGATCCGGTCGCCATGGGACAGGATTTCAGCTCCTTGCAATCTGTCTCCGTTGAGGAAGGTCCCGTTCTTGCTGCCGAGATCGTCGATCGTCACGCTTTCGCCTGTGATTCTAATCCGTGAGTGGTGGCGAGACACCAGGAGAGAATCGATTCGGACTGTAGCTTCCGGATCGCGGCCGATGAGGTTTTCGCCCTCAAAGAGGAGCACCCGGGTCTCGGCCCCCACGAGGGCGAAACGGGTCGCCCGAGCGGCTTCGACCCCGCTGACGGGAGCGATCAGCCGGTATCCCTTCCGCGGGATGGTCTCGATAAATCCAGGGTTCTTCGGGTTGTGGCCGAGCGCCTTGCGCAGCTCGACAATGAGTACCGAGAGGGAGGCATCGCTGACAACGACGTCGGGCCACACGGTATCGAGCAGATCCCGGGTGCTGCGGACCTCTCCGGGTTTCTGGGCGAGAACCACCAATAGATCCAGCGCCTTCGGCCGCAGATGCACGATGAGATCACAGCCACGGAGTTCACCGGCTGAGGGCTCGACGTGCCACCGGCCGACCTTGAAACAGCCGGGAAACGGCGGTTCATTGACGGATCGAGGTGTCATCTCTCCCATTCTACGATGGCAACTTCAATCCGATACAAACTGTCGACTTTTGCAACTCTTTTGGAATTCCATTGTGAATCGGCTCGCCCTGGGGCTCAAATTGTTTTCAGGCATTTTGAGTGTGTGAACAGATGAGCGATAGAGAAGCCAGCCGAAGCCACGCAGGAGCGGCTTTTCGGCACAACCACCGGGGGGTGAGTAATGACAGAAGAAGATTTAACGACGGTGTCCAAAACCAAATTACCAATCGTCGCCGTCAGGTGGCGCAACACAAGGAGTACCTTATGAAAAATCTCGAAATATCATGTGTCAACGCCAAGATCGCCTCGGCGGTGGTCGCCCTCATGCTGATAGCCGCAGCCGCAGCAGCGGTGCATCCAGGAACGTGGACAGCGAGAGAGGATCTCCCGGAGTACCTGTATTTTGCGGCCGTTGCCGAGGTAGACGGCATCATCTATGCCATCGGTGGGTCCCGCGGCTTAGAGGGCGTCGACACCGTGTATGCCTACGAGCCGGCCGGCGACGTCTGGACGGCGAAGGCCGCCATGCCCACGCCTCGGATGCGGGCCACCGCTGCCGTGGTTGAGGGCAAGATCTACGTCTTTGGTGGCTTGTTCGACACGTTCGACGCGACGACGGTCACCACTGCGGTCGAGGTGTACGATCCGGCGACCGATACCTGGGAGGCAGGAACCGACATGCCCACCGCCACCTGGGATTCTGCCGCCGCCGCAGTGGACGGGGAAATCTACGTCATTGGTGGATATCCCGGACCTGATCAGTGGACTTCTTCTGTCCAAGTTTACGACCCGGCCGGCGATAGCTGGGACACTGCGGCCGACATGCCCACCTCCAGGGGTGGTCTCGGTGTTTCTGTGGTGGACGGCCTGATCTACGCGGTCGGGGGCTGGCCGGGCTCAAGGATCCCATTTGCTACCGAAGCACTCGAGATCTACGACCCGGCGACCGACACCTGGACGGTTGCTGCCGGAATGCCGACGCCTCGGGATTGGTTCACCACCGCCGCGATCGACGGCAAGGTATACGCGCTTGGAGGACTTACCTATGGAGATGCTTGGGCGAGTATCGTCCATGACGTGGAGGTCTACGACCCGCAGACCGGCCTCTGGGAACACTCAACCCGGATGCCGGATGAGCGATTCGGGCTGGGCGCCGCGGTGATCGACGATAAGATCTTTCTGATCGGTGGCGCAGACAAGCTGGACTATTTTGGAAGCAAATATGTCGACACCTACGACCCCAACCTCTACACCTCCTGGACCGAAGTTGCAGCCCACCTGTCCGGCGCATCCGGCAGCCAGTGGCGGACGGATGTCTGTGCCGCCAACCTCAATAACGATGCTGCCAATGTCGAACTGGTTCTCCACACCGACACCGGCAACCATGTGCATTCAGACATCATCGAGCCTTCACAGCAGAAGGCCTTCGATGACGTTGTCGGTCAGATGGACATTGAAGATAAGGGTCTGCTCGAGGTGTCCTCCGACCAGCCCCTCCGGGTGTCCGGCCGGACATTCAACGATGGCGGGGACGGGAC
Organism: Holophagae bacterium; assembly: GCA_030637505.1. GTDB lineage: Bacteria > Acidobacteriota > Thermoanaerobaculia > Thermoanaerobaculales > Sulfomarinibacteraceae > DAOWGJ01. The sequence goes on along the minus strand of DAOWGJ010000051.1, from coordinate 1,894 downwards.
CTTCGGGCAGATGAGTGAATTTCGGACGATGGACGACGGGCTCTTCACACTCGACGAGGCCTGGATTGTTGGAATGCGCCAGGAGGAGGGACTTTTCCGAACCAATGTGACCGTTGCCAATACTGGGATCCGGAGAGCAACTGTGCTTCTCGAATTCTTCGACGGTGACGGGGCCAAGCTCGGCCAGGTGGTGAAACCATTGGGACCGGGGACATTTGATCAGATCCTTGAGCCGTTCGCCTACGATGTTGGTGCTCCCAACGTCGGTTGGGGTTTTCTCAAAGTTCGGATTTTTGGAGGTGCAGGCATCCTGGTCTCTGCATCGGTCATCGATTCGAGAACCAACGACGCGACAACGATTGTCGCTCAACGTTAATCAACACGCTCTTGGGGGCCGCGGCCGGATCGCCGGCCGCGGTTCTGTGCTCACCCCCGAGCACCCGCGCCAGGTCAGGATTTTCTGACCTGGTGCGGTTTGAGTTGTGATCCCTGGTTTGGTTGTCAGATGTTACAACCCGGCGGTACCGGTAACAAGATGCAGCAGGAGCCCTGAATCCGGGCACGGGCGGGCACGGGGACCCGCCCCTACAGTGCCGTTCATCCCAGCTTCCAGGCGTTACCCACACCATTTCCGGGCATTCTGGAAGATTCTGAGCCAGGGTGAGACCTTCATCGGGCGCCAGACCTGAGGAGTCCAGGCCCACTGCCACGGCAAGAAGGTGCGTTCGGGGTGGGGCATGATGGCCAGGTGTCGTCCGTCGGGTGAGCACAGGGCGGCGATGCCCTCGGGAGACCCGTTGGGGTTGAAGGGATAGGCCTCGGTGGCACGGCCGTCGTCGTCGGCGTAACGCACCGGCGCCAAGCCCTCCGAGCGCACTCTGTCCAGGACTTCGTTTTGCGGAAACAGTGCCCGGCCTTCACCGTGTTGCAGCCAGATGCCCAGGGTTGAACCCTCCATGCCATTGAGCATGATTGCCGGGCTGCGCTCGATGGTTACGGTGGCGAATCGGCTCTCGAAGCGTCCGGAGGCGTTGTGCACGAACCGGGGTTGTTCGATATCGCCCAGACCCCGCCACGGTACCCAGCCCAGGAGAGCGAGCAACTGGCAGCCGTTGCAGACACCGAGGCTGAAGGTGTCCGGCCGGTCATAGAAGGTGTCGAATTGGTGACGGAGGCCAGAGTTGAAGCGAATAGAGCCGGCCCAGCCCTTGGCCGAGTCCAGGACATCGGCGTAGGAGAAACCGCCGACGGCGGCCAGGCCTCGGAACGCCTCGAGGGTGATGCGGCCGCTCAAGAGGTCGGACATGGTCACGTCCCAGCACTCGAAGCCGGCCATGTGGAAGGCCGAGGCCATCTCCCGGTCGGAGTTGGAGCCCTCTTCCCGCAGGACGGCGACCTTGGGTTTCGACCGGGCCTCGAGGATGGCTGGGGCGGTCGATTCCGGTGTGAAACTCAAGCTCAAAGGCGGTTCGTGCCTCTCTCTCAACCCCTGCTCTTCCTTTTCGACATGGGCGGGGTCGGCCTGCAGGCGTTCCAGTTGGAAAGACGTGGCCTCCCAGGTATCGCGGAGCGCGCGCATGTCGGCTTCCAGCACGGTTTCGCCGCCGACCGTCATCCGGATCTCCGGGGCGGCAAGAGTCCTTCCGATGACGACGCAGGGCACATCGGCTTTCCGGAAGAGGCCCAGGGTTGTCGCTACCTCGTCCTCGTCCACTTCCATTACCAGGCCCAACTCCTCAGCAAAAAGGGCGGCCAGCGGAGCGGTCCCGCAGGCCGGCGGCAGATTGATTTCCAGGCCGCAATCTCCGGCAAAGGCCATTTCCAGGAGGGTCGTTACCAGACCACCGTCCGAGCGATCATGTCCAGCGGTCAGTATTCCGGCTTCGATCAGGCT
>DAOWGJ010000032.1 GCA_030637505.1 Holophagae bacterium | reverse complement strand
TTGCACTGGGAGCATCCGACCTTCCGCTGGACCGGCAGCGTCACCGAAGCCCCCCGCATAGACTCTGAAAAGCTGCCGTCGCTTTGTGCGATCGGATCCTCGCCCTTGTCTTGGCCGGCGGGTCTCCGACGCGCACCCCCTCCGAAAATACTCCCAAAGATGTCGCCCAAATCCTGGAACCCGCCGATGCCACCGAGATCACCGAAGTCAACCTGGACACCCCCGCTACCGGGCCACCGACCGCCCCGGGCGCCCCCAAAGGGATTGAAACCGGCCTCACCGGGATCGGCCGAACCGAACCGGTCGTAGTGCTCCCGCTTTTCGGCATCGGACAGAACCGCATATGCTTCCTGGATCTGTTTGAATCGCGCCTCGGCATCCTTGTTTCCAGGGTTGACGTCAGGGTGAAATTTCCGAGCCAGTTTGCGATAGGCCTTCTTGATCTCCTCAGGGGTTGCGTCTCGGGCCACACCGAGAAGTTTGTAGTAATCCGTTGCCATCTGTCCTCCGAAGCACCAGTCGATCGGTCGACTGGATACAGCAAATATGAGCGAGTTCTTATGATATTGCAATCCAGAGCTCGATGAGCGATCTGCCCTACCCCTGCTTCGAAAGGCAGAAGGTCGGTTCAGGGTTGAGGGATCAAGACGCAAGGAACAGTGAGAATCTGCATCCCGCGGCCACCGCCCATCGGGGCCGGTCGACAATCATTGGTTCCTGCTCCGCCGGGTTGACGATACAATGTTCTCCATGAATCTGGACCGATGGCTGCCCGCCGGCACACGAAGCCGGAATCTGGTGAGAGATGCGGACTGACCGGCGATCGATGCCCCTTCTGGTGACCGGGTTGGCGGTGGCCGCTCTGGTCAACGTCGGATGGATCACAGACTCTCTCATGAATACCGGGACTTCATCCGTCGCCTCGATCCTGTCGTTAATCGGGCCGACCGGCGCCATCGCCGGCAACTCCATCGCGATCGTGCTGATTCTCTGGGGCTCCTTAGGGCTGGTCGCCGGCAAGAATCCTGACCGTGCTCTCGCCAGGAAGCTCCACCGCCGAGGGGACCATCGTGGATCGGCTCAGCTCTTCCTCAAAGCCGGCGACACCAGCAAAGCCCTGAAACTCTTCAAACAGGCGGAAGACTGGGAAGGCGCAGCTGAAGCGGCAACTCGTCTGAAGCGCTATCGAATCGCTGCCGACTGTCTCCGCTCTGCCGGAGGTCGTCATCTCGATGAAGCCTCCCGCCTCTACCATCGGGCAGGCGACACCGAAATGGCTCGAATCTGTTCGCGGGAGACGGGAACTTGGCTGGAAGCTCAAGGTCGGTTCGACGAGGCCATCGATGCCTGGCTCCGCATTTCGGACGTCAAACGAGCCGCCCACACCGCACGCCACGCCCTCGACAAAGGACGGCTCCGCTCCGGCCACGGCGCTTTTCACTCCGCGCTGCGCGCCGCTCGGGAGGCAGGCGACCATACGCTGTTGGCACGACTGTACGAAATGGAGGATGCCTGGGAACCGGCAGCCCGCGAATGGCAGGTCGTAGGAAACTCGGCCAACGCGGCTGCAGCCTTTTCCCGTGCGGGCCTGCTGACGGAAGCCGCCGCGGCTGAACTGGCGGCCGGCAACACCGAAAGCTCGGCTCGATTGCGGCTCCATCACCTTCGTGACCTGTACACCCGGCTGGAGAAACAGGGTTCGTCCTCATTTTCCGACACCGCATCGGGGACAAAACTCCGCGACCTCACCCTTTCGGAGACCCGGAGCCTACTCCCCCTGTTGGAATCTCTCGGCATGCTCCCCGAGATGATCGAACTGCTCCGCGCCACCGGGCAGGTCGAGGAGGCGGTCAGTCGCCTGGAAGCGTCCGGACAGCCGGGCTCCGCGGCCGAATTGGCCCGGGAGGCCCATCGATGGGATCTGGCGGCCCCAATCCTTGAGGCGATGGCCCGTTGGGGCGAGGCGGGGGACGTGTACGAGCTGGCGGGCAACATCGAGAAAGCTGCAGCCTGTGCGGAGCGCGCCGGGGAAGACGAAAGGGCCCTCGGCCTGTACAGGAGCATCGGCCGTACCGCCGATGCCGCCCATTGCCTGGCACGGCTCGGCGCCCTCCAAGAGGCTCTGCGATCACTGCACGAAGAGGAGTTGTTGGACGAGGCCTACACCATCCTTTGCTCCCATCCCGGCCCGATCCCGGACATTCCGGACGTCATTCTGGATCTGGCATCCCACAGAAAGGCCATGGGAAAACCAGAGGAGGGTGTCGCATGCCTCCAGCGTGCGGTCCTCGGGATCGCTCTTCAGCCGGGTCGCCTGGAGCCCGCCGTGGCCTTGGCCCGGGAGCTCTTTGAACTTGGGGACGTCGATTCCGCTCGCACCCAACTCAATCGGATCCTCAGCCACGACTACTCCTACGTTGAGGCACAGAATCTCAAGGCAACCCTTGACGCCCATTCATCCGGGGAACTCGACCCGTCAGCAACAATTCCGGCGCCCACGCCCCAGGACGCGGCCGAGCCCGCTCAGTCAACAGGTCCTCTGAGGTACGAGATCCGGCACGAACTGGGACGCGGCGGCATGGGTGTCGTCTACCTGGCTCGCGACACCCGACTGGACAGAGACGTCGCGATCAAGGTCCTTCGGACCTCCTCGAAAGAAGAGGCCGCCAAGCTGGAGTTGGAAGCCAAGGCCTCGGCGACCCTCAACCACCCGAGCATCGTCACCGTCTACGATTTCGAGGCCGGATTCGACGGTTATTTCATCGCAATGGAACTGGTCCGAGGCGAGCCGTTGGACAAACTGAACAGGACAGCCCCAGAGCGCATCCGTTCCCAACTGAGGCCTCTCTTGATCAAGCTGGCATCGGCCCTCAGCTATGCCCACAACCATCATGTCATCCACCGCGACCTCAAGCCCGCGAACATTCTCCTTACCGACGACAGCAAAATCAAGATCCTGGACTTCGGAATTGCCGCCCGTCTGGATTCAAAAGACGGCGTGTCGACCGGAGTATGCGGGACGCCTTTCTACATGGCTCCGGAGCAGATCCGAGGCGAAGCCCCGACTCCAGCTTCCGACATCTATTCACTCGGCGCTACCGCTTTCCACCTGGCCGCAGGCCGCCCGCCGTTTGCCACAGGAAACGTCATTGAGGCCCATCTCGAGGACACACCACCGGATCCAAGGGAATTCGCACCCCATATCCCTGCTGATATCGCCGCAGCAATCCTGCGGTGCCTGGCGAAAAATCCCAGGGACCGTTTCCCCTCGTGCGCCGACCTCGTCCGATCCCTTGAATCCAAGGTATGATCCCACTCCAGTCGTTACCCCCCCAAGGGTGGCGGCAATGGAGGCTTCATGAATGTCAGACAACTGTGGGAGCGCCCGGAGACACGCTTCCTGATACTCTTTCTCGCAACACTCGGCCTCAGTTTCACGGTCGTGGCGTTGAGGCCTGTCGATGAAGCTTTCGTCGTCCCGTTCACCACGATGGTGGCAAAGGTCTCTGGCCACACCCTCATGCTTTTCGGCGAGGATCTGACGGTTAACGGGTGTCAGCTGACCTCCCCGAGATTCGCCGTCACGATATACAACGGCTGCAACGGTCTGATCACAAGCTTGATCTTCATTTCCGGCGTCCTGGCCTTTCCGGCCCGTTGGTCGGCAAAAGTCCTCGGCGTCGTTGGTGGACTGCTGGCGATCCAGGTCATCAATCTGGTCCGAATCATCTCCCTCTTTTATATCGGCATCTACCTCCCCGACCTCTTCAACTCGTCCCATATTTTTATATGGCAGTCGATCGTCATCGTATTCGGGGTAGGCCTTTGGATGCTCTGGGCCGACCGGTTTGCGTCGCCGCAAGTCCAGGAGAAGGACTAGCCCGTGGGCCGATCTCCGGTTGCCGGCGCCTTCCTCAAGCGCTTGCCGTTAGCCCTGGCCATCGCCATTCTGGTGTGGTGGCTGGCGCTGCGTCCGGTTCTTGACACGACGGTGACCGGCTTGGCGGAAATTCTGACGCGATCCTTCGAGTACCCCAGAGTTACCCGCCTGGAGGCTGTCGATCATCGAGCCCGGGTTTTTCGGAGTGACTTTCGCTCGGATTCGAGCATCCCGACGATCCCCCTGACCGAGGTCCACTTCAACACTATCGTCCTCTTGGCTCTTTTCCTGGCTCTGCCCAAACGGTTTTCCAGGAAAAACCTCGAACGACTGGTGATGGCCTGGTTCCTTCTCTACCTTTCGCAGACCCTCAACTTGTTCCTTCACGTCAAGTGCATTTATGCGCTCGGCCTCGGCGAGTGGAGTCAGCAGACGTACTCGAACTTCTCTCGGAATTTCTACGGATTTTGGCGATATTTCACTGATCTTCCGGGCAGATTCAGCTTCCCCTTCGTCTTTTGGCTGGGGTTTTTCTGGGAGCCGGTCCTGGGCATGCTGACTCCGGATTCAACGCCAGTCCAAGCCGTCAAAAAACCGGGGGGAAAGCGACCTTGACCACTCTCAAGATCCAAAGATCCGGCAGAACAAGAACACAATTGAAACGCTAAGCCCTGCAATCCTCTTGGCTCCTATCTCATCCTCTTCGGAGATATCGATAGTCTGGGATCTCGTAGTCCTTTATTTTCGAAATCAGGGCGCCTCGGGACAGGTTGAGTATTCGAGCGCCCTTACTCTGATTGCCTTTGGTCCGCGCCAGCACTCGGTCGATCACCAGTCGTTCGATTGAAGGGATCACCACCTTGAGGTCATCTATGCCGAGGAGCGAAGCCGCAGACTGTCCTTCAAGGCCGCCGTCCCGGTCAACGGACATCACGGGCATGGCAGGTACGATCCCTCGAATCATGTCACCACTGGGCGTCGCCGAGATCAAGCGCCTCAGTTCCCCCAACAACTCCGTCATCTGGCCTTCAAACTGGTGGGTCAGGAGCGAGTTCAACGATTCGAGTTCGATTCCGCGAACGTCCTTGCCCTGCTCCGCAGCGACGGCGTCAAGGAGCCGAATACTCAGCAGCGGCAGGTCTTCACGGCGACTCTGGAGGGACGGAACGCGGATCACATGATGCCGAAAGAGGTTGTACAGGGCCGAATCGAGGCGCCCTTCATTGAGCAACATCATCGGATCTTCCGCCGTCGTTCCTGCCCATCGAACCTTGGGACCCCAACCGGTTTCCAGGTCAGCGGCCACTGTCGCGGCAATCTCTCGTTGGACGCCCACGGACAGCAAATGCAAATCCCTGAGGACCATCATGCAACCCTCGGAAACCTCCGCCGGATTCAGCAACTCAGGGCCGGGACCGAAAAACTCAGTCCTGAATGTCTCGTCACCCTCCTCTAGACACTGAATCACTCGAACAGCCAGAGACCCGGAGGGGTTGAGAGACGCCACCTGGTTCGCCAAGGTCAACCGACCGATGCCTGGCTTCCCGCACATCAGGATCGGGTGTTGGGTCCGAGCGGCATAAATAACCCCGTCCCGCAGCAGGCGAACGGCTTGAGATGTCCCCGGGAGACTGGCATCCAACGCCTCCCGAGCCTCGCTCTCCCACGGGCCGAACAACAGCCCGGAAGCTTCAACGCGGTCCCAGTTGATGGCCATTAAACGAGCAAGCTCAGCCAGGATCAACTCGTCGTCGTCCTCGAAATCGGTAGATGTCTCGACGACCAGAAATGCCTTGGTACCGATCGAACCCTGGATCACCGGGTAGATAAGGAACTGCCGGCTGCCGATTCGGAGAATCGCATAACGGCTGCCCACCGAGAGCTCCCGAAATGTACGCTCGGGCAGGCGGGGGAGATCGCCCGACCACTGAGAGACCACCGGAACCAATAAGCCCTCCTCATCCAGCCGCGCGACCATCGCCTCACGCCCGGAGAAAACCTGCGCCAGGAATCCTCGAAGCCCCGGAACCAGGTCCGACCTGACCCGTCCCTGAAATACCTCAACCATCTGGGCCCGTGCCTCGCCGATTCGGTGGGGTTCGCTGTAGAGAACCACCTCGGCCCGCGCCTTGCCGGGAGCCCCAGAGGGCCGAGGCTCTGCTGGAGTCTTTTTCTCCTGGGTCGTCGTCAGATCATCCGCGAAGACGATCTCTGTCTCCTCATCTCCACTGCCCTTGAAAATCAGATTGGCCGTACCCAGCCGAAACCGGTCCCCGACCTTGAGGACCCCGCGGGATCGCCTTTCACCATTGAGGACCGCAACCTGTCGCTTCTGTCCAATAAAAGTGTAAACGTCACCGGTGCGTTGAATCACCAAGTGTTTCGGCGCAACCCCCGGCGACCGGATGACAATATCGTTGTCACTCGAGGCGCCAATCGAGATCGATGTCTTTGCAACCTCGTAAATCACCTCAGAACCACCTGCTCCCTCAATTGCCAGTTTCACCATGGCGTCCACCTCTCTGTCGGCCGGAGACAGTAGCCGGCTTTCCAGTTCTTCGTAACATTTATTTGCATCCAGCACCAAAAGGTTACACCGAAGAGACAGTCACTCTCAGGCAAATGTTTCTCAAAATGTATCCCACCCCTGAAAGTATATACTCCAGGAAACGGTTCGTCAAATTTCAATACATTCTCCAGCCAACCGGTACCGGAACCAATATTCGGCCGACCGGCCCTTTGGTCAACCAGTCCGCGCCCATCCGGTTATACTCCGGACATGAGCATCGTCCGAGTTTTGGGGTTCGTTCTCGTTCTACCGTTGATTTTGGCGGCCGGAGAGGCGCCCGCTTCCCGACCGGCCGAAGTGGTTTCTCCCGAACCCAGGGTCCCCGCCTTTCCGATCCACGACACGGTTCACTACAAAGTGAAATACTTGGGCGTTACCTGCGGTCATGTCAGTTTTTCCGGCGCCATGGAGGATCTCGACGGCCGCCCGGCATACCACATGATCATGACGGCCAGAAACTCCAAATTCTTCAATCGTATCTACAAGGTCGACGCCCGGATCGACTCGTGGGTCGATGCTGAGACGATGTCAACCCTGGTTTATGAAAGTGTGACGACCGAGAAGGGCGAGACCGCCAGAGAACGCCACGAGGTCGATTGGGACGCCGGCATGGTTCGCTCCGTTGAAGACGGGGTCGAAACGACCATGGAATTCAACAGCACTGAACCCGTTTTGGACCCCTTGGCTTTCGTATTCCGCCTCCAAGCCCTTGCGAAAAAGGGCGGAGACGACATCACGCTGACCCTTCTGACCGACAAGGGCCCAGTCCGGACCATCGCCACCGTACGGGGACCCGAACGAAAGCATACGGCTCGAGGACACCGCCTCCTTCTGGAGATCGAACCACACCCGGCCGACGGCAAGATGTTCTCGAAGAAGGGACACGTCTCCCTCTGGGTTGATCCCAAGGATAAAAGCACGCTGTACATCCTGGATTTCCGCCTGTCCTTCGGCCACTTGGTGGCAAAGATCAAGTAGGGACCCGTTCCGCTGTTGGCGGAATGGGCAAAGGACCCATTTTGCCGGAGGCAAAATGGGTCTGGAACCGACGCCAGGCCGAAGGCTTGCCGAGCCGACAGGCTCGGGCCAGCAACGCGAGCAGCGTGGGCTGGGGACTCCCGGCCTGGCCGGGTCACTGGGAATGAAGCGCCTCCCTCCGTCGTTCTACCAGGCGACCGACCAATGGTCGGACTTTACGAGGTGCATATGACGGACTCGACAACAATGCTCGAAGAATTCGCGAACCGTGAGTACGAGCACGGGTTCGTGACGGACATCGAGGAAGAGACCTTTCCGCCCGGATTGAACGAGGATGTCGTCCGGGCGATTTCGGCAAAGAAAAGCGAACCCGATTGGCTGACACAATGGCGTTTGAAAGCATATCGCCACTGGCTGACGATGGAAGAGCCGTCCTGGCCGAAGGTTCACTACGACGCGGTCGACTACCAGGCGATCTCCTACTTCGCGGCGCCCAAGAAACTCCTTGAGAGCCTCGATGAGGTTGATCCCGAAATCCTGGAAACATACAAGAAACTGGGCATCCCCCTCGATGAGCAGAAGGCGCTTGCCGGTGTCGCCGTCGATGCAGTGTTCGACTCGGTCTCCGTGGCCACGACCTATAAGGACAAGCTGGCCGAGGAAGGCATCATCTTCTGCTCCTTTTCCGAGGCGGTTCAGGAACATCCTGACCTCGTTCGCAGATACCTCGGTTCGGTGGTCCCCCATACCGACAATTTCTTCGCCGCTCTGAACTCTGCGGTTTTCTCCGATGGGTCGTTCGTCTACATTCCCGAAGGCGTACGCTGTCCGATGGAACTCTCGACCTATTTCCGAATCAATGCCGCCAATACGGGACAGTTCGAACGCACGCTGCTCATCGCCGACAAAGATGCCCAGGTCAGCTACCTCGAAGGCTGCACGGCACCTCAGAGAGATGAGAATCAGCTTCACGCTGCGGTGGTCGAGTTGGTCGCGCTGGACCGGGCGAAGATCAAGTACTCGACGGTCCAGAACTGGTACCCGGGGGACAAGGAAACAGGAAAGGGCGGGATCTTCAACTTCGTCACCAAACGCGGAATATGCGGCGAAGAATCGAAGATCTCCTGGACCCAGGTGGAAACGGGATCAGCCATCACCTGGAAGTACCCCTCGGTGATCCTCAAGGGCGACAAATCTGTCGGCGAGTTCTACTCGGTGGCCCTGACCGCCGGGCGGCAGCAGGCGGATACCGGCACCAAGATGGTCCATCTGGGCAAGGACACTCGTTCGACGATCATCTCCAAGGGCATCTCGGCAGGCAAAGGCCAGAACAGCTACCGTGGTCTTGTCAAGGTCGCCAAGGGCGCAGACAACGCCCGAAATTTCTCCCAATGCGATTCGATGCTGATCGGATCGGAGTGCGGCGCTCACACCTTTCCCTATATCGAAATTCGAAATCCCAGCGCCCAGGTGGAACATGAAGCGACAACCTCGAAGATCGGTGAAGACCAGATCTTCTACTGCAACCAACGCGGCCTTTCGACCGAAGATGCCGTCACCATGATCGTCAACGGCTTCTGCAAAGAGGTCTTCAAGGAATTACCCATGGAATTCGCGGTCGAAGCACAGAAGCTGCTCGGGGTCAGCCTCGAAGGCAGTGTAGGGTGAGGAGCGACCAGCTGTCAGCTCTCAGCTCTCAGTTAGCTGCTCGCACCGGCCTGGCGTCACAATGCGGGTTCGAAGGGCCACGCTCCTCAAGTGCAGTCCCAGTAGTTCCTCTGCCTTCGCTTTTTGTGCCTTTTTGTGCCTTTTTGTGGCTATCTTCTTTGCGTTCCCTTTGCGGCCTTCGCGTCTTTGCGGTTCAATCGTTTTCTCGTTCTTTCAACCTCAACAACCTCCCGTCCGCAGATTGCTGACGGTTTTTCGGAGTCTTAGTAATGCTTGAACTCAGAAACCTCCACGTCGCCATCGGCGGCAGTGAGATCCTCAAAGGCATTGACCTGAAGGTCAACGCCGGCGAGGTCCACGCGATCATGGGGCCGAACGGCTCCGGCAAAAGTACACTGGCATCGGTTTTGGCCGGCAGGGAAGAATACGAAGTCACCTCGGGCGAGGTCCTGTTCCAGGGTGAGAACCTGCTGGAAATTGACGCGGAAACCCGAGCCCGTGAGGGGCTGTTCCTGGCCTTTCAATACCCCGTCGAGATTCCCGGTGTGGGCAATACATATTTTCTCCGGACGGCACTGAATTCTGTCCGCGAACATCGGGGGCAACCACCGGTGGACGCCATCGACTTCCTGCAACTGGTGCGCGAAAAGGCCGATGTCGTCAAACTGGATCCGAGCCTGCTCAAGCGGGCTGTCAACGAGGGGTTCTCCGGCGGCGAGAAGAAACGTAACGAGATCTTCCAGATGGCGGTACTGGAACCCCGTCTGGCCATCCTGGACGAGACCGATTCCGGCCTGGATATCGACGCCCTCCGGATCGTCTCCGAAGGCGTCAATTCCCTGCGGAGTCCGGACAGATCCTTCATCATCATCACCCACTACCAGCGCTTGCTGGACCACATCATTCCCGATTTCGTCCACGTCTTGAAGGACGGACGCATCGTGGAAAGCGGTGGGAGGGAGCTGGCGCTGGAATTGGAAGCTCGGGGTTATGACTGGCTGGATTCCGATCCTGCGCTCGAAATCTCGCGGTGACGACGATGGCATCGAAGCCTCTCTTTCAACCGGACTTTGCCTCCCCGGCCCACCCGATGAAGATCCTGGCGACACTGGGTTCGAAGGCCCGCGATCGATTCGAGGAGTTGGGTTTCCCGTCGCGACGTGACGAGGACTGGCGGCTGACGTCGCTGGCGCCGGTCACCGACCACCAATTTGCCAAGGCGCCTGAAGCAACAGTCACCACCGAAGGCTGGACCCTGCCCGACGCCGTCATCATCACCTTCGTCAATGACCGAGTCGTCACAGAGATCGACAAAGGCGATCTGCCGCCAGGCGTCACGATAACGGCCCTGAGTTCAGCCGCCGCCACCCATCCCCACTTGATCGAAAATCACCTCGGCCGATTGGCCCGCATTGACGATCAACCCTTTGTCGCCTTGAACACCGCCCAGGGTCTTGAGGGTGCATTGATTCACCTGGCCCCTGGCACAAACCTCGACCGACCCCTCGACATCGTCTACAACACGACCGGTGACGACATCGTCACCTACCCCAGAACCCTGATCATCGCCGAAGAGGGCGCAAAAGCTACCGTGCTGGAGACCTTTGTCGGCGACGGCAGGAGCCTGATCTGCCCCGTGACCGAAGTCGCCGTCGGCCCAAACACCTCACTGAGCCACACCCGCCTGGTAGAAATCAACACTGAGGGCTCGTGTGTCGGATCGCTGTCGGTCACCGTCGACGAACACGCCACCTACCGACTCAGCTCAGCCGCCCTCGGGGGTTCGCTGGTAAGGGCCGACATCCGGGTCGATCTCGTCGGCGAAGGCGCCGATACCGTTCTCGACGGCCTGACGCTGGTCGGAGGCAATGAGCAGGGAACGGCTCATGTCATCGTCGATCACCGTGTTCCCAACTGCACCAGCACTCAGAGGTTCCGAAGCGTGCTCGACGGCAGGTCGAAAGCGGTGTTCACCGGGCGGATCATCGTCGCCGAGGACGCACAAAAGACCGATGCCCGCCAGTCCAGCCGCTCCCTCCTGAGGTCCTCCGACGCCGTCGCCCACAACAACCCCCAGTTGGAGATCTACGCGGACGACGTCCGGTGCACCCACGGTTCGACCGTCGGACAACTGAACCCGGAGGCCCTGTTCTATCTCAGGGCCCGTGGCATCGACAGGTCGACCGCTGAGGGCATCTTGACCCTGGCCTTTGCCGCCGAGGTTCTCGAAGGCATCCCGATCGAGGCAGTCAGGTCTCGACTGGCAGACCAGTTGACGGCTCGACTCGGCCAACCATCTCACCAGTTTTCGAAGCGAAAGGCGCAAGACACAATGAAATTCGGTGATCTCGAAAGATGAACGAACGAAGACATACTTGCGGTACGTCGAGTGAGCGAATCGAGAAAGCACCGAAGATCGCCGTGTATTGCGCCTTGCAGCCGGACACTGGTGAGAAGGTTGGGCTCAGACCGGAGACCGGGCGATGAGCGTTCCCGCCGGAACCGCAACGACCCTGAACTGCGAGACGATCCGCGCAGATTTCCCGGCCTTGCATCAAGATGTGAACGGCCACCCGCTGGTCTACCTCGACAACGCGGCGACAACCCAAAAACCCCAGGCGGTCATCGATGCCGTGCGGTCTTTTTATGAGCACGACTGTTCCAACGTCCACCGGGGCGTTCATGCGCTCTCACAAAGAGCCACCGTTGCCTTCGAGAGCTCACGCACCTCGATCAAAAACTTTCTCGGCGCCCGCGACAGCCGGGAGATCGTATTCACCCGATCGACCACCGAAGCCATCAACCTGGTCGCCCATTCGTTTGTCGGACCCAGGCTCAACCCAGGAGACGAGGTCCTGATCACGGAGATGGAACACCATTCGAATATCGTTCCCTGGCAGCTTCTGTGTGACGAGAAGGGCGCCTCCCTTCGGATCGTTCCGATGACCGATGACGCCGAGCTGATCCTGGAAGAATTCGAAAAGATGATCAGCGAGCGGACCCGCATCGTCAGTGTGGTCCACGTGTCCAACGCCCTGGGCACGGTCAACCCCGTCGAGGAGATCATTCGCCTGGCGCACGATAAGGGCGTCCCGGTCATGGTCGACGGTGCACAAGCCGTACCCCACATGAAGGTCGACGTTGAGGCCCTGGACTGTGATTTCTACGCGTTCTCTTCACACAAGGTCTACGGCCCGACCGGCATCGGTGTGCTCTTCGGAAAGAGGGAGAGGCTCCTGAAGATGAAGCCCTATCAGGGCGGCGGGGACATGATCCTTTCGGTGAGCTTCGAACGAACGACCTTTAACGAACCCCCTCACCGATTCGAGGCCGGCACGCCCAACATCGAAGGTGCAATCGGCCTGGCCAAGGCACTTGAGTACATTGATGACCTCGGAATCGATGCCATCCAGGCTCACGAACAGTCCCTGCTCGAACATGCGACCCAGGCAATTCTCGAGGTCCCCGGCGTCCGGCTGATCGGCGCCCCCCAACACCGCGCCGGCGCCCTGAGTTTCGTCATGGAGGACATCCATCCCCATGACATTGGAACCATCCTCGACCAGGAAGGCGTCGCCGTCCGTGCCGGCCATCACTGCGCTCAACCTGTCATGCAGCACTTCAACCTATCGGCCACCGTCAGAGCCTCGTTCGGCCTGTACAATCGGGTTGACGAAATCGACGCTCTGGTCAAGGGTCTCCACAGCGTCCGGGAGGTATTCGGCTGATGTCCGATCTCAAGGATCTCTACCAGGAAGTCATTCTCGACCACAACCGGAACCCCCGCAATTGCTACATCATGGACGGCGCCAGTTGCACCGCCGACGGCCATAATCCGCTGTGCGGCGACATCGTCAAGGTCTACCTCCGCATCGAGAACGGCATCATCGAGGAGATCTCATTCCAGGGCCAGGGATGCGCGATCTGCACGGCCTCGACATCGCTGATGACCGAGTCCGTTCAGGGCAAGTCTGTCGAGGAGGCCCAGGGCCTGTTCGACGAATTCCATCAGATGTTGACCGGCGTTGCCGAAGAACAGGGGGTGGCGCTTGGCAAACTCCATGTCTTCGAGGGCGTTCGCGAATACCCGGTCAGGGTCAAGTGCGCCACCCTGGCCTGGCACACACTCAACGCCGCAATGGAAGAGAAGAAAGAAAACGTCACGACGGAGTAGCTGTCACCTGAACCTGTTGCGGAGAACCGGAAAGCAATGAACCACAGAGACACGGAGAACACAGAGTTCCACAGAGAGGACTGCCGATCCCATACGGCCGGCACGCGGACTTCGTCCGCTCGCCGATTCAAGCGTCCCTCTCTCCGAAAGCCAGCTTTCGTCGATCGTACCGCTCGAATCGCCAGCCTGCTTCGCATGCCGGCGAGCTGGTTACTCCTGACCACTGGTGCGAGAGCCTTGCAGGTTCGCCCATGCGGACGAAGTCCGCTTTCTCATGGGCAGAACGTCCATCGGGACTCCCTGAGTTCTGAGGGACGGGAGGCCCTTGAGATTGACCCGCCTTGGCGGGTGGGTGAACGCCGGAACCGTCCTCTTCGACGTAGACTCTGTGTTCCTCTGTGCTCTCTGTGCCTCTGTGGTGAACATCTCTCTCCCTGGACTCGTGAACCCCGCTCGATGGAGATTCTATGAATGCCGATCTTAAAACCCGCGTCATCGATGCGCTCAAGACGATTTACGATCCGGAGATACCGGTCAACATTTACGACATGGGCCTGATCTACGAGGTCACCGTCAGCGACGACGCAGATGTCTCCATCCTGATGACCCTGACCTCGCCG
>DAOWGJ010000136.1 GCA_030637505.1 Holophagae bacterium | reverse complement strand
CCCAAGGCGCCGCTGGTCGGCAGTCTCGTGCCCTGAGATGCCCTCGATGATCGCCACCTCACCCCGGCCGTCGATTTTGGTCGCGAGAGCACGGCCGGCCACGGCGCCGCCCTCGAAGTTGTCCGAACCGATGTAAGTGACCACCCGGGCTCCAATGGAGTCAGCTGCGGCCTGATCAATACGGGTGTCGAGCAAGAGCACCGGAATGCCTGCATCGTTGGCCTTGCGGATGGCCGGAACGAGCTCCTTGGATCCGGACGGCGCCAGCAGGACGGCGTCGACCTTCTGCTGAATCAGATTCTCGATGATCTGGTACTGGCGCTCGACGTCGGTCTCACGCTCGGCCGCAAGGGAGATCAGCCGGACTCCCTGATTTTCGGCCTCACGCTGGGCGGCCTGCTCCATGTCGGCCCAGAACGGTGAATTGAGAGCCTTGGGCACGAAGGCGATCGTCAAACCCTCTGTCCGACTGGGTGAATCGGAGGTCACCCGGAAACCAAAGGCGCCCATCACCGCTGCAGCCACGCAAACGGCCACCAGCAACATCTTGCGGTAGCGCCTAAAGCCCTCTGCAGGTTTGGCCTCCGCTTTTCGATGACGAGCACGGTCCAGCACAACCGCAATGATCAGCACACCGCCCACGACCATACCTTCGAGGGCGGACGGAACATTGAGCGCGTTGAGTCCGTTGCGCAGCGTGCCCATGATCAGGGCGCCGATCAGGGTGCCCAGAACCCTGCCCTCGCCGCCCATCAGGCTGACCCCGCCAATGACAGCGGCGGCGATCGCATAGAGTTCGTACATCTCTCCGGAGAGCGGCGAAGCGGCGTTCAACCTGGAGGTCATCAGCACCGCCGCAACCCCGGCCATCAAGCCGGCCAGAGCATAAATGGCCACTTTGTAAAGTGCCACAGGGACCCCTGAGAGCCACGCCGCCTCCTCGTTCCCTCCGATGGCGTAGCTGTAACGACCGAGCTTGGTGCGGGTCAAAACGATGTGGGCAAAAATATAGAGCACGCCCACCACCAGGACCATGACGGGCACACCTGCCACACTGCCCGACAGGGCTCGGAAGGACTCGGGCAAACCGCTGATCGGCTTCGAACCGGAGTAGATCTTGGCTGCGGAGCGTGCGATCAACATCATGCCCAAGGTTGTAATGAACGGGGGAATGCGCCCGAGGGTGGTGATCAGGCCGTTAAGTAGGCCGCACAGCAGCCCCACCAGCAGTCCTCCGGCGATGGCCACCACGGTTGAATGTCCCGCCACCAACAAGTCGGCCACCACCAACGAGCATAGGGCCAGAATGGACCCCACCGACAAATCGATGCCACCGGAGATGATCACGAAGGTCAAGCCGATGCCGAGGATCGCGTTGATTGCCGACTGCTGCATGACATTGAGCAGATTGTCGGTGCTCAGGAAGTGGGGGGATGCAATTCCGAAAAGGACGACCAGGCCAATCAGAACAAAGAGCGTCTGCAAACGAGCGGACAGGTTGCGGATCATCGCTTAACCGTAACACCATCATGATCGGCCGGAGGCCGCGACCCGTCAGTTAGCCTGATCAGCAGAGCCCAAGATCAACTTCCGGGCCGGATCGGTGACGGCGCCGATTTTGGCGGCAAAGGGCGTCCGTTTTTCGATGTCTTCATCGGTGATCAGGTGGATGTCCAACAGACCACCGGTGGTGTAGCCGGTCCTCAAGAAATTGATCTCTCCGAGACAGAGGCTCCAGCCGTCCAACCAGCCGAGGAGGTCCCGGCGCTGGGCGTCGTCGCCCTGAAAGTGAATCACCAGGTCAATGTCGGAGCTCGGACCGGCGTTGGCATTCTTGGTCGAGCCGATCAGGTAGAGGGCCTCTACACCAAAACGTTTCCCGTCCATTTCTGCTGCCAGACGCTCAGCCATGCGCAGGCGCCACTGCCAATAGCCCTGGGCCTGACCACCCGCCTGCGGTGAAGGGAGCGCCAACCCGTCAAAAGCCGGCGCCTCAGGATCGACCAGCACACCGACCGCCCGGTCGAGGTCGGCATTCATCAACACCCTCAGAACCCGACCTCGGGTGACCGCTGGAATTTCGATCACCTTGACGACGTCGGCCAAGACTGCGAACTCCGGCGTCATCTCGGCCAACAGGTTTGGACACGCCATGAAGAAACGCCGGTCGAGCCCACCCTCGACCTCGTCGGGATAGAGGGGCAGATAGCGAATTCGCGCCTCAACCAGATCTTGAAAGAAGTGTGTGCCGAAGCTCAGATCCGGAACATACGATCCCACCCGGTGCGCCATTTCGATCAAGACCGCCGTATTGTTGATGTCGGCATAGGTGATCCTCACACCCAGTTTGAGGTCGCCTCTGCTGCCCCACCGACCCGGTCCCATAAGGATGAACTGTCGTTTTGGCAAGATTTTGTTGAGTTCTCCCACCGCACGACTAACCATCAACAGATCGTTCTTGCTCTGCAAAAGGCGGTATCCCTCGGGGTCGACAAAGACCACGTGCGTGATGTCTGGGACCACACCATTTGAGACGTACCGATCGGCCGAGAACAGAATGTCTTCTACCGGCAAGTCCGCCGGAATGGGAGCGGGCGCCTCATCGTCGGCCGAACTCTGGGGCCGGCACTGGAGGAGATACAGATCCTGGCCGTCAACGGCAAATTCGATGTCGATCGGCGACTCGAAGGCTTCCTCCAAGGTGGTCAGGACCTTGGAAAGCCGTTGGATCAATTTCGAATTGTCAAAAACTCCGCCGAAGTCCGCCACCAGCGTATCTTTGGCGGGATTGCACAGCATGGCGACCGGCCGGCTGAGGATGCCCTCGTTTTCGACTGAAAAAACGTCGGAAAAGCCTGGGTACTCTGCCCCAACCTGGAGCAGAAGCTCCTTGATATCAAGGGTCTCGAATGTGCCCTTGCGAACATTGACGACGTCAATCTTGGCCGGCGAGTAGCGGATGATTTCGTCCATCGTCGAATTGACCCGAAGGTGCGGTTTCTTCGGGACCGCCAGGACGGGGTAGTCGTCGGGGATGCGGTCGACGGCTCGAGTGCCAAGACCCGGGACCAGGCGGATCAGACCGTCCTCTCGTTCAATTCTCGCCGACCAGCGGAACTCGTTGTGACTGAAGGCCACCCCAGCGAAGGCCGGAAAAAAATAGTCCCCCACCCGCCGTCCGACGACCTCGTTGATCAGGATGCCCATCTCCTCGTCAAAATCCAGAAGGCCCCTCTCCGCCCGGTAGGTGATCGGGTCCGGCCCGAATACCGAGGCATAGACCTCGGCAACGGCATCCAGCAGTGCTTCAAGGCGCTGCCTCTTGGTCCCCTGGTTGGCCAGGAAGAGGCTCTTGTACTTCCCCGAGAACGCACTGCCCAGACGATCTTCAAGGCGGCTGGAGGACCGAACGATGATCGGACCCTCGCCCAGTTCATCCAACGCCATCGACAAGCCACTGACCATGGCCGGCGGAAACCGGGAATTCTTGAACAACTGGATGATATTGGGGTATTCGTGCCGGATCTGACCAATGTCCCGGTACTTTTGCTGCAGGACTTCTTCCAAATCGTTGTGCTCGATAAAGTCGTAGATCCACTCCGCCGGCAGGTACCGGCTCTTCGGCACCTTGAACCGCCCGAGGTCCGGATCTTCCTCAGCCTTGCGGCGGAGGGCCCTCTCCGCCAGAAACAGGCCGGCGGTCTTGCCTCCGAGGCGACTGTGACTCGAACCCTCGAGAATGACCTGGTCCAACAAGTCAACGAAGTCACAGGGGTCGACGACTTTCTTCGCGATGCGGAGAAAGGACAGTTGCGTCGTCAAGAAACGCCGAACCAACGTCACCCGGAGATCGTCGAGCGTCGCCTCCGACAACTCGGCGCCGTCGGCCATCAGGTGATGGAAACGTCGCAAGCCTTCTGACAACTCGGAAACCGTGGCTCGGGGATTGTTGAGCAGCTTGGGGAAGAAGGCGGCATTCTCCTCAACAATCCAGCGCTGGATCAACTCAAGGATCTCCTCGTCCGGGAGGTTCTTTGCCGCAAATTCGAATGGACGGCCCGACAGCAGGGGGCTGTCGTCTCTCGGCCTGACCGGTGCAGGAACATTGCTGTCTGCGCCGATGTCGATCTCCTGTTCGATCTCGTGGGTGCTGGTCTGCAAGAGGTCGTGCGCCCCCTCCAAACCCATCCAGGCCAGATGATTGACCATTTTTCTCGCGATCCGCAGGTAGAGCGTTCGATCGGTTCGACGGAGAAGGCGCATCGGTTCTCGCCATGCAGCCTCGGTCTCGGTCTCGGCCTTCCGGCCGGCGTCCTCCCACTGTCGGCGCATCGAGTGGAGCTGATGGTAGAGGATGGAGTGACCCAGCCGCTCGGCAATCGTCGAGACCAGACGCTCTTCTTCCCTCAAGAAAGGTCCCGAGTCTTCTCGGGGTCGCTCTTCGAGATAACAGACCCTGATCCGGCCGACGGCCTCGTCCTGGACCGTGATGTCGGCACACAATTCCCACTCGGTGGTCCTGAAGTCAGCTGACGCGAAGGACCGGCCCGAATACTCGATTCGCGCCGCACAGACATCGGGGTACTGCCAACCCGGAGGAATCGCTTCGACGACTTTTGAAAACGCCTGTTCCAAGGGAACGTCCGGGCGGCTCAGGGCCTGTTCAACCTCGTAAAGACAGTTGAGTTCCTTGGCTCGTTCCTGGAGCGATTTGAGCAATCTCTCAATCGGGCGATCAGGATCTGTCATCGAAGAATGACTCCCCTCATGTTCCGGCCGTCCACCCGGACTTCCATCGGACGTTCTGTGCGGCAATGAATGACCCGCTCGGTCCCCGGCACACGGGGCCGGCTGCGCAGCCACGCCCAGTCAATCGGCCGGGGCCCGTCATGCTCAACCGACAGATAGAGGATTTGGAAGCCCAGCACGTTGTGAAAGAAGTGTGAGCCTTGGCTGAGGTCGGTGTTGACCTCGGGGAGGGTGGCCTCCACGATGACCTTGGCGCCGGAGATCTGGCCCCAGGTCACCGGAATGCCCTGGCGGGCATCCGACGTTCCCCACCGTCCGAATCCGATCAGCATGTAGGGGCAACCCTCGGCGACTAGCCGGCGATTGATCCCTTCCAGTTCCGCTGCGACTTCGAACGTCGTCTCGGGGTCAAAATCATTCGGATCGAGGAACACCACGTCCCGGATTTCATCTTCGACTCCATTGCCAAGCACATGGGTCGAGGCGATCACCACTGCAGGGTCATCCAGTACGGCCTCGCCAACCTCGATGCCCTCGGTGACCACCCGCATCGGCCGAACCTGCAGAAAGCCGACATCGGCGGGCAGACCGTGCTCTCTGTCAAGACGGACGGCAAACTCGATTTCGACATCCTGGTCGAGGACTTCGCGGGAGGCCTCCAACATCTGGCGCATCAGATCAGAAAAGGGAATCAGCCGAGAAGCCACCAGGGGTGCAAAGGTCAGTGCCCGCGGACCGTGGCGGCCCAGGCCTGGGTCCAGCCGGTCCGACCCGGCGTCATAGGTCGAGACAAGGAGCCGAAGGGCGCCATCAACCTCCGCCTCGGCCAAACCTGCATCGACCAGATATTCGGTTTCCCGCAAGGGGTCCGGAACCTCGGCGGGGCCCATGTTGACGGCCCAGAACCGGATTTGGGTGTTTTTCAGGAGGTCACCGACCGAATTAAACGGTGGGGGCGCCTTGGGCAGGGCAGGGGAAAAGCCCCAGCTGCGCCCCCCGTCAACGATCGTTCGTCCCAGCCCGAGCGCCAGGTTGACGACACCGTCGCAGGCCTTGGCGGCCCCGGAAGGATAGAAATTATAGGTCCTGCCGACACCGGAGACACACGGGTAATACCGGTTCCCCACTCGCTGTCCCACGACCTCCTGCAAAATGACCGCCATCTTTTCGTCCTGAGGCGCCTTGCCGGCCGCGGCGACAGCAGACCGCGCGGAGGCGAAAAAGGTTGAGGCCCAGACGAATTTGATCGCCTCCAGCAACAAGCAAAAACGCTGATCGGCAGAAAATGCATTGTTGGGAACCATCTTGGTGGCATAGACCCCGGCGAAAGGATGGTCGAGATCATCCTCCAATCGGCTGGACGAACGCACCGCCAGTGGGGTCGTCATGCCCTCGATCAACGCCCACAGGTCGCCGACGTATTCAACCGGCATCTCGGCCCGTTGAAAGGCTAACGCCAGACGCTCATCGGAAGACTCTGATTCGACTACAGTCCACAGCCGGTTGTCTTCCATGAAACGATCGAATACGTCGGTCCCCAGTACAACCATCTGGGGAACGCCGATCGAAAAACCCAATATTTCTTCCTCATCGATCCGCGGGATAATCTCTTCCTGGATCAAATAAAGCCCCGCCGCCTTGCCGCCCAGGCTCCCGCCCCCAATGCGGGTTACGGCAGGCCGATCCAGGCTCTCGGACCGGGTGAAAAAGGGGACCTCCTTCACACCCAGCCTCTGTCGGTCGACACCGAAACCACCCGGTCGATGCCCAGGACCAATGCGGCATCCCTCAGGGTCAACCCTTTGGTTCGTGACAACTCGCCGACCTCGAAAAAAGCCGACGTCAGCTGGTGATCCAATCGGGACATCACCTCTGCCAGGGTCCAGTAGTGGTTGGAGGCCGCCTGAATCTGCTCGAAGTAGGAGCAGAGCACGCCCCCCGCATTGGCCAACAAATCGGGAATGACCGTAACCCCTCGGGCCTGAAGTGTGGCCTCAGCCGTTTCGGACGTTGGTCCGTTGGCGCCCTCGACAATCAGTTTGACCGAAGGCGCCACGGCCTGCACGTTGAGGTCGGTGATCTGGTTTTCCAGTGCTGCTGGAATCAGAATATCCACCGGTTCTGCCAGCCACGCTTCGCCGTCTTTGATTTCGTGCCCCGCATTTCGGGCCTTTTCGCAGTCAATGCTGCCGAACGGATCGGCGAAGGCCCTCAGCTCTTCCAGATCAACGCCCCCCTGTCGAACCACGGTCACCGGCTCATGGGATTGCCGGTCCAAACAGGCCACGCTGCGTACCGTACCGCCGATGCGAATCAAGAGATCAATCGCATGTTGGCCGACCGCACCGAAACCCTGGACAGAAGCCACGGCACGATCCGGCGCCAGACTGAGCTCTTTGAGCGCCTCCCGCAGGGTGTAGACCAGCCCGTAGCCCGCCGCTTCGGCCCGTCCCTGTGAACCACCCGCGTAGACCGGCTTCCCGGTGATGGCGCCCGGACGATGGCCGCCATGGACCGCCTCGTATTCATCCAGCATCCAGACCATGTGGCGGCCGTGCGTCATGATGTCGGGCGCGACGACATCCCGCTCGGGGCCGAGGTCACGAGCCAACCGGCGCACCCACGCGCGGCACAGGGCCTCCTGCTCCCAGCGTGAAAGATCGTGGGGGTCGCACACGACGCCTCCCATGCTGCCGCCCAGGGGAATATTGACGATCGCGGTCTTCCAGGTCATCCACATCGCAAGGGCCCGCAGCGTATCCGGCGTCTCCTGCGGGTGAAATCGCACGCCGCCCCACGCCGGGCCCCGAGCGTCGTTGTGCACGACCCGATAACCGTCGAAAATGCGGACCCGGCGGTCATCCATGCGGATCGGAATGGCAAAGTGATGTTCGTGGATCGGCCGCCTCAGAAGGTCTCGAGCAGACTGATCCAGGCCCATCAAATCGGCGATTCGGTCGAATTGCCCCTGAGCCGCCATGAACGGGTTGAAGGTGACGTCTGTCATGCCTCAGTCCTCCCGAATACCACTCTTCCCGATCATACTCTACCGGCTGCCGGGAAGGATGTCTGTGGCCATGGTCCCCGTCTTCCAATCGAAGAACTTGATACACTTCCTGCATGGGACCTCT
>DAOWGJ010000151.1 GCA_030637505.1 Holophagae bacterium | reverse complement strand
GGTGTAGTCGATGGTCCAGCCGGTTATTCCACGGCGGTCAGGGTTCAAAAACTCGTGCCAGCCCAACTCGGTGTAGGTGTTGTACGAGTAGGTGTAGTAGGCCGGGCTGTCGGGCAGCACCTCGATGCGACTGTCCTGACCGCTTGCCGTGAGTGGTGCGAGGAGCAGACAGAACAGAACCACTGTCAAACGCGTTGGGTGACGTTTCATGCGGACGCTCCTCGTGGGGGAAAGGGATTTCCTTTCCGCACAGAGAGAAACTACCACGAATCCGACCGCTCAGGCACAGCTTCACCGGTTTCTGCAGGCCTGCGTGGGGGGAATAGCAGGAATGGCACCCACCGTCCGTGAGGGAATGCTCGTGTATTCCGGCACGGGGCCAGGCTGGTTTAAAGGCCGCCCCTGTCGCCTCGGTCACTGAGGTTTGATCTCCTCCGGCTTTTCGTCCCCGGTCTGGGTTGCAGCACAACTGTTTCGGCCGCCGGCCGAAGGGTTGGGCACGCCTCACGTGGGCACCCCGAGTTTGGGAAGGATGAAAAATTGCAGTCCGAAGTAGGCCGCAAGAATCAGCGCAAATGTGAGAAAAGACTCCATGAATGATCTCCGTTTACTCGTGGTCATTAACTCGTACTCCTGAACGCCATTAGTTCAGTTTGGCCCCCGAGGTTACACCACCTCTTCAACGCCCCACTGAATCATCTTGAAGTGCCGTTCCTCGGAGCCACAAAAAATGTTCAAGGTCTCCTTGAGCTCGTGAACCTTCTCGGCGTCAACCACCGTGAAAAACAGTGAAGATGTGGCTGGAAAGGCGCCGGATCCCATACGGATGCCTGTTTCGCCGACTCCGTGGACTTCTGGGATTTCGGTATATCCCAAAACACCGACCCTTTTGAACAGAACTTCCAGCTCTTCACGACATTGACTGTCGACAACGATCATCAGGAGTTTCATCAGATCTCCTAGCCCTCTTTCAGTCCCAGTTTCCGGAAGATCACCATTGCCGGGCACCATTTGGTGAAGGCGGATTGCAACAGATTCAACCCGACGAAGGCCGTGAAAAAGTACCAGTAGGGATGCACCCAGGCGCCGAGCGCCAGGGTGATCAGGATGACGATTCCGGCCATGGCTCGGAGGGCTTCATTGATAGTCATTTCTGTCTCCTTTTTGTTGGGTCGTAGATCTGATTCTCTTACCCCGAGATTCTACGCAATATGATAAGAAAGCCGTTAGCCATTAGCTATTAGCTGTTAGCAAGACAAGTCACAGTTCTTGGTTCACGAGCAAAAAGCTAAGAGCTAAATGCCAACAGTTTCTGGCGAGCCCGGAACCTCTTTGATTCGGGGTCCGCCGGGTTGGTTTCATCCTGCCTCCATGATGTTGTCGGTTCCCACGACCTTGAGGAACATGTAGTAGAGAACCGGGATGACCCCGAGAGTCAGGGCAGTGGACACAATGATGCCCGAAATCATTGCCAGGGCGAGGCCCTGGAATATGGGATCGGACAACATGAACGACGCACCGATAATGGTCGACAGCTGGGTCAGGAGGATCGGGACCAGCCGAACGGCGCCGGCCTGGACTACGGCGTCTTCCAACTTCTCTCCGGCTCTCAGTTCCAGGTTGATGAAGTCGACCAGGAGAATCGAGTTTCGAACAATGATGCCGGCCAGTGCGATGAAGCCGATCATCGAGGTAGCGGTGAAGAAAACGCTGAATCCACCGTGAGCCGGAAGAATGCCGACCAGGGTCAGTGGAATCGGAACCATGATGATGATCGGGGTGACGAAGCTCTTGAACCAGCCGACCATCAGGACGTAGATCAGAACCATGACAACGGCAAAGGCAATGCCCATGTCCCTGAAGACCTCATAGGTGATGTGCCATTCGCCGTCCCATTTCATGATGTACCGGGATGTGTCTTCCGGCAGGTGGGTGGCGATGATCTCGAGTTTCTCCCCCTGTGGTGTTGTGATTTCCTTGAGTCTCTTCTGCATTTCGAGGATCGCATAGACGGGGGCCTCATAGCGGTCGGCCACTTCGCCGACGACATAGGTCACCGGTTGGAGGTTCTTGTGGTACCTGAAGCGCTCGCGGCTCTCATGCGAGACGAACGTCACCTCACTGAGGGGCACCATGCGGCCGTCGGTTCCGTGAACGGTCAATTGGAGGAGACCATCGATATGGGCGCGTTGGGCCCGGTCGAGGCGCAGGACAATCGGCACCGGTTCGCGGGCGGTCGGCAGGTGGAGGATGCCGGGTTCCGCGCCTGAGAGTGCGACCCGAAGCGTACGGACAATCTGTTCCGGAGTAATGCCGGCTCGGATTGCCTTTTCCCTATCGATGCGGATCTCGACGTGGTCAGAAGGCTCTTCGACGTACCAGTCGACATCGACGACGCCGTCGGTCGTGTCGAAAACCTCTTTAACCTCGGCCGCAACCTCAAGACGCCCTTCAAGGGTCGGGCCATAGATTTCAGCAACCAGAGTCGAGAGGACCGGCGGTCCCGGCGGGATCTCGGCAACCGTGATGGTCACCCCCTGCGCCTCGGCGATGGGAAGGATCATCTTCCGCACCCTCTTCGCCAGCGCGTGACTCTTGTCCTTCCTTTTGCTCTTGTGG
This sequence comes from Holophagae bacterium, assembly GCA_030637505.1. Taxonomy (GTDB): domain Bacteria; phylum Acidobacteriota; class Thermoanaerobaculia; order Thermoanaerobaculales; family Sulfomarinibacteraceae; genus DAOWGJ01. The sequence goes on along the minus strand of DAOWGJ010000151.1, from coordinate 3,482 downwards.
ACAAAGTTGACCTGGATATCGGCGACGTTGGGCCCGGAGCGCATGAAATAGTGGCGGACCAGGCCGTTGAAATTAAAGGGGGCCGAGGTTCCGGCGTAGACCTGGAAATCGATGACTTCAGGCATCGTCCTGAAGACGGAGGCAATTTCCCGGGCCGCAGCGTTGGTCCGTTCCAGCGTGAACCCTTCAGGAGCGTCGATGACGATCTGGATCTCGGATTTGTTGTCGTGGGGCAACATCTTGACCGTGGTGAAGCCGACGGCAACCGTTCCCATCGCGGCAACCAGGAGCCCGGCAACGGTGGCGAGAAAGAGGTATCGGGCCATTGACGAGCGAATCAATGGGCGCATGAAGAAGGAGTAGATTCGTGAGATCCGGCCCTCCTCGGTGACGATGTCCGGATCGTCGTCCGAGGGCTTCTCCTGGCCGTCGTACTCTTTGCGGAAAAGCCTCAGCGCCAACCAGGGAGAGATGGTGAATGCGACGGCCAGCGAGAACAGCATCGCGGCCGAGGCGTTGATCGGGATGGGCCTCATGTAAGGCCCCATCAGGCCGCGAACGAAGGCAAGGGGCATCAGGGCGGAGATAATGGCGAAGGTCGCCAGGATGGTTGGGTTGCCGACTTCGTCCAGAGCGTAGGTGGTGACCTGGTGGGGCTCGCCCCATTTGAGTTTGAAGTGGCGGTGGATGTTCTCGACGACGACGATCGCGTCGTCGACCAGAATTCCGATCGAAAAGACCAGGGCGAACAGGCTGATGCGGTTGAGGGTGTAGCCGAAGAAGTAGGAAGCCGCCAGGGTCAGGGCCAGGGTGACCGGGATGACGACGACGACGACTGCAGCTTCCCGCCGCGAGAGGGTCACCCACATCAGCAGGACGACCGCAATGGTCGCCGAGAATAGATGATGGAGCAACTCGTTGCTCTTCTCCTTGGCTGTGGCGCCGTAGTCCCTGGTCTTGAGCACGTTGATGTTGGAAGGGATGACCGGTCCCTTGAGGCGGTCAATATAGCGGTCGAGGTCACTGACCATGTCGATGGCGTTGGTGCCGGGCTTCTTGGCGACTGCCAGGGTCACTGCGGGGCGGTCGATTCCGGCGCGTTCGAGTCCTTTTTCCGGGGCTGCAGGCCCGGATCCCAGCCAGACGTAGTCGGAGGGTTCTTCGGTGCCATCGGTGATTGTGGCGACGTCTGACAGGTAGATGGGCTTGGCGCCGTAAACACCGACCACCACATGGGCCACGTCGGCCGCTGAGGTTAAGAATTGGCCGACGTCGACCGTGATTTCACGGTCGGCTACCGAGGTTGATCCTGCCGGGAGACGCCAGTTGAAGCTCTCGATGGCCTGGTAGGCCTGAAGGATTGATACGTTGAAAGCCGAAAGCTTCTGGCTGTCAAAATCGACGCGGGCAGCTCTGCGTTGTCCTCCGATCACCGTAACCTGGGCCACTCTGGGATGCCGTGTCAGCTCGACCTTGAGTTCATCGGCAACGCGCCTCAGTTCCTGTCCTGTGGCGTCCTCTCCCCACAGGGTGTAGGCGACGGAGGGAACGTCGTCGATGGTTCGTGGTTTGACCACCGGCATCATGGCGCCTGGCGGCATCTCATCCACGGCCGACTGGATTTTGGTGTGAACCCGTAAGGCCGCCTGGTCCGGGTCGGTGCCGACCAGAAAGCGAACGATGATCATCCCGCCCGAGGGCTGAGAGGTCGAGTAGATATATTCGACGTTTTCGATCTCGTACAGGAGTTTTTCCAGCGGCGTGATGACGCGGTATTCGACCTCTTCGGCTGTCGCTCCGGGATAGCCGACGAGCACGTCGATCATCGGCACATTGATCTGGGGTTCCTCTTCGGAGGGCGTGACCATGATCGCGAAGGCGCCCAGCAGCAAGGATGCGACGATGATCAGTGGCGTCAGCTTCGAGTCCAGAAAGGCACGCCCTATGCGACCCGAAGGACCGAGCTTGCGTCGCGTGATCTTGAGGCGCAGTGCCTCTCTGCGGGCCTGCTCCAGTTCGGCTGCCGTCGGGCGGGGCTCTATCGACGGCGTATCGGTCATGAGGACACCTCCAGCGGAGTGCCGTCGGCGACGGCTCCCGGGGCATCAATGACGACGAAATCCCCGGCCTTGATACCGGACAGGATCTCCACCTGGCCGTCCGGCAACTCCGAGCCGGTGGTGACTGCACGAGTTCGTGCCGAATCATCTTCAGCCCGTACGACAACCAACTCCAGACCACCACGAGAGTGGACGGCCGTTGCCGGGATCACGATGCGTTCGACCACATCTCCAGGGATGGCGGCGCGTCCCGAGATGCCCGAGGGCACATCGATCGAGCCAAGATCGACCTTGACCGTGAACGTATGGGTTGCAGGATCGGCTGAGGGCACGATTTCGACGACCGTACCCTCGATGATGCCGTGGTCGGCCCGTGAGTCCAGGGTGACCGGAATTCTCATTTTGAGGTCAAGGCGTGCGATGTCGGCCTCGCGGATGCTCAACCAGAGTCGCCGGCCCTCAAGGCTCTCCAATCGGATCAGGGGGCGTCCGGGCGCCGCCATGTCGCCGACCTCAACCAGCCGCTCAACGATCCGGGCGGCAAAGGGCGCCGTCACTGCGGCTTCGTCGGCGACCGTCTTGGCGGTGTGAACCGCTCCCGATGCCTGGTCGACCGCGCCCTTGGCCTGGTCGTACTGCATCCGGGCCATGTCGAGTTCGACCTCGGAGGCGGCCTTTTCGGCGTGGAGATTCTCAAACCGCTTGAAGTTCCTCTCGGCCATGGTAAGGGCGGCTCGGGCCTGGGTCAGGGCTCCTTCAGCTTGTGCGACTTGGCCTATTGAGGTCTCTGGTTGGATCTCGATCAGACTCTGGCCCTTTGACACGGTGGCGCCTGCCCAGGTGTTGACTGCGACCACTGGGCCCATGACGCGGCTTGAGATGGAAGCCTGCCGTGCAGGATGAACCACTCCGTAGACCTCGATTGCCTTGGATGAGGTGGTGGCCTCGGCTTGGATGATCGTAACGCTGAGAGACGGAAGGTCGGACTGGGCCAATTTGGCCTTGTCCGGGGCGCACGCCCCCAGGGTGACGGCCATGACAAGGGCGGGGATCAGAGGATTTTTGGCGTTCATTGTTGAATCTCCTGAGAAGACTGGTCTATACCGAACAGGGCGGTCAGAGAGGTGCCTGAGGTGAAGTAAAGGCGATAGGTCGAAAGGGCCAGGTCGTACCGAGCGACAAGTTCCCGCAGTTGGGAGTCCCGGAGGGCAGTCTCGGCATCGAGCAGGTCAATCATCTTGTCCAGCCCCTGCTCGAACCGCTTCTCTCGAACCCTCATTGCTTCTCGGGCTGCCTCGACCGTGCGGCCGGTCGTCAGGTGTCTTTTCTCAGCGGTTCGAACCTGGGCGTAGGCGCTGCGGACCTCGAGCCGGACCGCTTCCGAGAACAGGGCGATGTTGTGTTGACCCGAGAGGGCATCCT
>DAOWGJ010000153.1 GCA_030637505.1 Holophagae bacterium | reverse complement strand
GGAGGAAAGAAGCTGTGTCCCGATTTGAGGTATTGGGCGCTCTCGAGTTTGGGGGCGGGGCCTCGTTTTTGGGGCAGGTTAAAGTGTATGGCGACGTTCTAAAATTGAGCAAGTGCGAGAATTCACAATCTGAAAAGAAATGGTATTCTGCCGCTGCCCGGCCCCGGATCGTGGCGGCCGGGAGAGGAGGGATTTGCCGATGGCAGTTCACGTCATCAAAAAGGGGCTCGATCTGCCCATTTCCGGGAGGCCCGAACAGCGGATTCATCCGGGGTCCGAGATCTCTCGGGTGGCGGTGGTCGCCGACGACTATCCGTTCATGAAGCCCCGAATGCACGTCGCGGTGGGTGATGTCGTCAAGCGCGGCCAGCTTCTTTTCGAGGATCGCAAGACCGAGGGCGTACGATATACGGCGCCAGGGGCAGGAACCGTAGTCGCCATCAACCGAGGTGCACGACGAGCCCTGCAGTCTCTGGTGATCGAGCTGGCGGACAGCGAGCGAAGCTCCGAGGTTTCGCCTGCGGCGACCCAGGAGTTCGAGAGCTATACCGGCAAGGATCCCCGTGATCTGGACGACGAGGCTGTTCGGGCGCTGATGGTTGAGTCCGGCCTGTGGACCGCGTTGAGGCAGAGGCCCTATTCCAAGGTGCCGGCGCCGGCGGAGGCGTGCCGTTCGCTCTTTGTGACGGCGATCGACACATCGCCGCTGACCGCGGATCCGGAGATGGTCCTCGAAGGGCAGATGGATGATTTCCATCGTGGACTTCGGGCGCTGGCACTTCTGACGGAAGGCCCGGTCTTCTTGTGCCGCAAGCGGGGATCTTCGATCGACGGCGGTGATGCTCCGCGGGTCGAGGTCGCCGAGTTCGCCGGCAAACACCCGGCGGGGCTTCCAGGAACCCACATTCACTTTCTTGATCCCGTTGGAGGCAAGGGCGTGCCCTGGTACATCGGATACCAGGATGTCGTTGCTGTCGGCAGGCTCTTTTCTACCGGAGTTTTGCCCGTCGACAGGATCGTGGCTCTCGGAGGGCCCGTCGTCACCAATCCGCGTCTTTTGAAGACCCGCCTCGGGGCCAGTGTCGATGAGCTGCTCGCCGGGGAGCTGGAAGGAGACGATCTCAGGGTGATCTCTGGGTCGGTGCTGCACGGCGGCCTGGCCTGGGGTGAGGTCTGGGGGTATCTCGGGCGCTACACCAACCAGGTCTCGGCCTTGGCCGAGGGTCGGGAACGACATTTTCTTCGCTGGGTGATGCCCGGGTTCAACGTTTTTTCGACGGTTCGTGCATTTGCCTCCAGCTGGATAGGCAAGAAGAGTTTCGACATGAACACCTCGACCAACGGTGGCCACCGCGCGATGGTGCCGATCGGCATGTTCGAGCGGGTGATGCCGCTGGACATCATGCCGACCTTCTTGCTGCGCGCACTCGCGATGGATGATCTCGAGCGCGCTGAGGCCCTCGGCTGCCTCGAGTTGGACGAGGAGGACCTCGCCCTTTGCTCGTTCGTCAGTCCGGGCAAAGAGGATTTTGGCATCCATCTGCGTCGTAATTTGACTACGATCTGGAAGGAGGGATGATGCGCCTACTTCGCACTTTCCTCGACAAACAAGCGCCGCTGTTCGAAGAGGGCGGCAAACTGGAAAAACTATTTCCCCTGTGGGAAGCGACCGATACGCTCTTGTATTCGCCCTGTTCGGTCAACACCGGCACGATCCATGTGCGCGACGGGTTGGACCTCAAGCGCATGATGGGCGTTGTGGTCTTCGGCCTGCTGCCGATCGTCTTCATGTCGATGCTCAATGTCGGCCGGCAGGCCCACTTGGCGATTGCCGCCGGGGCGACGCCGCTTGAAAACTGGCAGACCGGGCTCTTCCAGGCCCTGGGCTTTGATTTTACCAACGCTCTGTGGCCCAACTTTGTGCACGGAGCGATCTACTTCCTCCCGATCTTCATCACCTGCTTCGCCGCAGGTGGCGCAATCGAGGTTTTGTTTTCGGTCGTGCGCAAACACGAGATCAACGAGGGCTTCTTCGTCACCGGCTTCTTGCTGCCCTTGACCCTCCCGCCGACCATTCCTCTGTGGCAGGTCGCGTTGGGAACGATATTCGGCGTCTTCATCGGCAAGGAGATCTTCGGCGGAACGGGAATGAATATCCTCAACCCGGCGCTGGTCTCCAGGGCCTTCCTGTTCTTTGCCTATCCGGCTCAGATTTCCGGGGACGCGCCCTGGATCGCAGCCAATTTCGTCGGCGTCGATGGTTTCTCCGGGGCGACCTGGTTGAGCCAGGCAGCATCGGGCGGCATGGATGCCATCAATAATCTGGGGGCCGATGCCTGGCGTCAGGCCTTCATCGGCTTCATTCCGGGGTCGATGGGCGAGACCTCGACACTGCTGTGCATCGTCGGCGCCCTGGTCATCGTCGCCGCCCAGATCGGGTCGTGGCGTACGATCGTCGGCCTCACTCTGGGGACCTTCGCCATGTCCTTCCTGCTCAACCAGGTGGGATCGGACACCAACGCGATGTTCGCTCTGCCCTTCCACTGGCATATCGTTCTCGGCGGGTGGGCATTTGGGACAGTCTTTATGGCCACCGATCCGGTGTCCTCGTCCTTTACGGACAAGGGCAAGTGGATCTACGGTTTCATGACCGGTGTTCTGGTTGTGCTCGTTCGGGTTGTCAACCCGGCCTATCCCGAGGGCATGATGCTGGCCATCTTGTTCATGAATATGTTTGCACCCCTGATCGATCACTTTGTCGTTCAGGCCAATATCAAACGGAGGGCTGCACGCCATGAAGCAGTACAGTAACGCCTACATCATCGGCTTCGCTGCGGGTGTGTGTCTCATCTGTTCCATCGTGGTGGCGACGTCGGCGGTGGTCTTGAAGGAGCGCCAGGACCTGAACAAGGTCCTGGATCGCCAGAAAAAGGTCCTAATCGTCGCCGATCTGTTGGAAGACGGTCATGCCATCACTGCCGACGAGGCTCAACAGCTTTTTGATGACAATATCCGGATTCGAGCCATTGACATCGAGAGTGGGGACTTCGACGACACGGTGGACACACTCACTTATGACCAGCGCAAGGCCACCAAGGACCCGGCTTTAAGCCGAGTCGCTCCAGCCAACAGGGCCGGCATCACGCGGTTGCCTCTCAAGGCTTTGGTCTACGAGAGAGTGGCCGGTGATGAGATCGAGCTCCTGATCTTGCCGATCGAGGGCAAGGGTCTGTGGTCGACGCTCTACGGATTCCTCGCCCTGGCTCCTGACACGACGACGATCGAGGGTCTGACCTTTTACGAACATGGTGAAACGCCGGGCCTCGGTGGTGAGATCGACAATCCCAGGTGGAAGGCCTTGTGGAAAGGACGTTCAGCCTACGATGCCGAAGGAAAACCGGCGATCACGGTCATCAAGGGCGCCGCCGGGCCGGCTGAAGACGACCCCTACCGGGTTGATGGGCTGTCGGGTTCGACCCTGACAGGCCGGGGCGTCAGTAACCTGGTGCAGTTCTGGCTGTCGGACGACGGTTTCGCCCCCTTCCTGGAGAAGTTTCGGGCCGAAAGGAGCGCAGGATGAAGGCCGCACACAAGAAAGCGCTGTTCGACCCGCTGGTCAACGACAACCCCATTGCCTCCCAGGTGCTGGGCATCTGCTCGGCCCTGGCCGTGACGACCAAGCTGGAAACGTCCGTTGTCATGTCCCTGGCGGTCATCGCGGTGATGGCCCTGTCCAACCTCTCGATTTCGGTGATCCGGAACTTTATTCCGCCGTCGATCCGCATCATCGTTCAGTTGACGATCATCGCCTCGCTGGTGATTGTCACTGATCAGGTCCTGCAGGCTTTCGTCTTCGACATCTCCAAGCAGTTGTCCGTCTTTGTCGGCCTGATCATCACCAACTGTATCGTCATGGGCCGTGCGGAGGCCTTCGCGATGCAGAACCCACCGGTTGACTCCTTTCTCGACGGCATCGGCAACGGATTGGGCTACAGCCTTATCCTGTTGGTCGTCGGTTTCTTCAGGGAGCTGTTGGGTGCCGGCAAACTCTTCGGCTACTCGGTCATGCCTCTGGTCACCGAGGGTGGCTGGTACCAGCCCAACGGCCTGATGGTCCTGGCGCCTGGCGCCTTCTTCCTGATCGGAATCTTCATCTGGCTCCTGCGCAACTTCAAGCCTGAACTGAGGGAGAGTTAGATGTTTGAACACTACCTCAGCCTCGCCGTCAAGGCGATTTTCGTCGAGAACATGGCCCTGGCCTTCTTCCTGGGCATGTGTTCGTTCCTGGCGGTATCGAAGAAGGTCGATACCGCTCTGGGGCTCGGCGCGGCGGTTACTTTTGTTTTGACTATCACCGCGCCGCTCAACTACCTGCTCTATACCTTCCTGCTCAAAGAGGGGGCGATGAGTTGGTTGGGGCCGCAATTTGCCTCGATCGACCTGAGCTTCTTGCGATTTCTTGCTTTCATCGGTTCGATCGCGGCTGCGGTCCAGATCGTCGAGATGGTGATGGACAAATTCGCACCGGCTTTGTATTCGGCCCTTGGTGTGTTCTTGCCGCTGATCGCCGTCAACTGCGCGATTCTCGGCGCAGCCCTCTTCATTGTGGAGCGGGACTACACCCTTGGCGAGTCGACCGTTTTCGGTCTTGGTTCAGGGATCGGCTTCTGGCTGGCGATCGTCGCTCTGGCGGCACTCAGGGAGAAGATGGTTTACTCCAACGTGCCGTTGGGACTGCGGGGTCTCGGCATCACCTTTATCGTTACCGGATTGATGGCCATCGGATTCATGGCCTTCGCCGGCATTCAGTTGTAGGGAGGGCCGCCAATGACAACAGTCATTCTTGGCGTCGTCGTCTTCGTCCTGGTCATCGTGATTCTGGTGATTGTATTGATGATCGCCAAGTCCCAGTTGGTGTCATCCGAGGACGTAACACTGACCATCAATGAGGACCCGGACAAGGCAGTCGTGGCGCCTGCCGGTGAAACGTTGCTCAACACCCTGACCAACGCCAAGATCTTCATCCCGTCGGCATGTGGCGGCAAGGGCACCTGTGGCGTCTGCAAGGTCGATGTGCACTCGGGTGGCGGAGCTTTGCTGCCCACTGAGGCGAGCCACATCAGCCGTGGCGAGGCTCGCCAGGGCACTCGGCTGGCCTGCCAGGTCAAGGTCAAGCAGGACATGGAAATTGAGTTGGAGCCCGCCATTTTCAGTGTCCGAAAATGGACCTGCAGAGTTCGTTCGAATTTCAATGTGGCCACCTTTATCAAGGAGTTGATTCTCGAACTGCCCGAAGGCGAAGAGGTACCCTTCAGGGCCGGAGGCTACATCCAGATCGAGGCGCCGCCGCACGTCGCGGCCTACAAAGATTTCGACATCGAAGATGAATACCGCGGGGACTGGGACAAGTACGACATGTGGCGGTACGTCTCCAATGTCACCGAGCCCGTGATGCGGGCCTACTCGATGGCGTCATTCCCGATGGAAAAAGACATCATCATGCTCAACGTCCGCATCGCCTCGCCGCCGCCCAACAAGCCGGACGTGCCTCCGGGTCTGATGTCGTCCTACATCTTCAATCTCAAGCCCGGTGACGAGTGCGTCATTTCCGGTCCTTTTGGTGAGTTTTTCGCCCGTGAGACCGACAATGAAATGTGCTTCATCGGTGGCGGCGCCGGCATGGCGCCGATGCGGTCCCACATTTTCGACCAGTTCAAGCGCCTCAAGACCAACCGCCAGGTCACCTACTGGTACGGCGCCCGAAGCCGTCGAGAGAGCTTCTACGAGGAGGACTTCAATAAAATCGCCGAAGAGTATCCGAATTTCGGTTGGAATTTGGCGTTGTCCGAACCGTTGCCGGAAGACAACTGGGATGGCTACGTCGGTTTCATTCACCAGGTCGTCTACGAGAACTATCTCAAGGACCACCCGGCGCCCGAGGATATCGAGTACTACATGTGCGGACCGCCGATGATGAACCAGGCGGTGATCAACATGCTGCTCGACCTCGGCATCGAGCCCGAGAACATCATGCTGGATGATTTTGGGGGTTAGGACAAGAAGAAAAATGAACCGCAGAGACGCAAAGACCGCAAAGGGAACGCAAAGAAGTTAAAGAAATATAATCCCTTAGCGCTCTTTGCGACAACCGGTTCAATACTAGACCAAGGGTTCATCGGTGGCAGTTCGCCATCCTGGGCAGTTTTACAGACGGCCAAGCTAACGGATTGAGTCGTGAGGCCGGTGGATCAAAGGGTGGACTCTGTGGTCGAGAATCACGGCAACACGGAACGAAAAGGGGACTCGAAGTTCCCTTTTCGTCGTCTGATCGTACCGGCGCTGTTCGTAGCCGCGTTGTTTGCCGTTACGATTTTTCGGGATCGGCCGGCGCCCGGTCCGGAGGCGGCCATATGGACCTTTTCCGGGCCGACAATGGGCACCGCCTATACCGTCAAGGTCGTTGCGGAGGACATCGATGACTCTGCGAAATTGGCGGTTCATACTGCGATTCGCGGGGCTGTCGATAAGGTCGATGAGGCAATGTCGACTTTCAGGCCGGAGTCCGAATTATCCCGCTTCAATTCGAGTGGAACCGGCGAGTTTTCGGTTTCGGAGGACCTTGGCCGGGTGGTGGCAACAGCCCTTGAAGTGGCCGAGTTGTCGGCCGGCGCATTGGACATCACTGTCGGGCCCCTGGTTGACGCGTGGGGTTTCGGCCCAGACGGATGGATCGAACCGCCGGATGATGCCAGGCTCGAGGCCCTGAGGGAAAATGTCGGGTGGCGCAAACTGGTGCTCGACCGCGAGGCTCAGACGCTACGAAAGACCGCCGAAACACTTCGGGTCGACCTCTCGGCCATCGCCAAGGGATTCGCGGTCGACAAGGTGCTGGAAGGGGTTATGGAACTGGGTTATGAGGATGTCATGGTTGAGATCGGCGGTGAGGTGCTGACCGCTGGCCTCAATCATTGGGGCCGGCCGTGGCGCATCGGAATCGAACGGCCGGATGAAGAGGGTCGAGTGGCCGGCACTGCCATTGATATCTCTGACCGTGCCCTCGCTACCTCAGGTGATTATCGGAACTTCCGGGACGTCGACGGGCATCGAATCTCCCACACCCTCGATCCCAGAACGGGGCGCCCGGTCGATCACGATCTCGCCTCGGTCAGTGTCCTCGCCGGATCCTGCATCGAGGCAGACGCGTGGGCCACGGCACTCAATGTTCTCGGTCCCGAGGAGGGCGTTGCAGTCGCTGAAGAACAGGGCATTGACGCCCTCTTTATCGCGCGCACGAAATCCGGGTTTGACACTGTCCGAACTGGGGATTTTCCTGACCCGGCGGGGCAGGAATAATCGGGGGCGGGAATGGAACGAGGAAGGTTACCTGGAGCGCGAAGCCTGCAAAGGGAACCAGGAGAACCTCAACCCATGCAATTCGTTCGACGAATTGCCAAATTCCGATGGTGGAGGGTACGGTGCGATAAGATGGACATGTCATGTTGACGTTGGTCTTGACTCTGGTGGTTTTTCTCGGTGCCGTGCTCCTTCTGGCCGGCATTGCTGTTCTTACGGGACGAGTGCTCAAAGGATCATGCGGTGGCGTGGCCGGTTCGGCGTGTGTGTGCAGCGATGAAGGTCGGCCGAGTGGTACCTGTGAAGAGGAGCCGGAATCGGATTTGATCCAAATCGACATTGGAATAACGGCCGCCGGAAACCACCGGTGAGTCCGGAATCCAGTTTCCACCCTTTCCCCTCGTGGTTCCGACGTTTTGGGTTTTTCATTCTCCTCCTTGTGTGGGGAGGGCCTTCGTTTGCAGCCCCATCTCCGGAGATTCGGGTTGTCGGCCCTCCGGAATTGGAACGCATTGCCTCCCAGGTGGAGCTGTTGGCACAGGAGGACTTCACCGAGGTTCTCAATCTGACCGGACGTCTCGGCTTTTCCCGGCCGATCACCGTGGTGTTGATGCCGGAAGGGTCGCCACTGGCTGAGGAAATGCCCCGGTGGGTCGCGGGATATGCCCGGGGCGATCGACGTACGGTGGTGCTGTTCCCAGCGCGAGTGCCGTCCTACCCCGATCGTAACCTCAGGACTTTGCTCAGGCACGAAGTCGCTCATGTTTTGGTGTGGGAGGCGGCCGGAGGACGGGCGGTTCCACGGTGGTTGAACGAGGGGATTGCGACTGTCGCTGCTCGGGAGTGGGGTCTGGAGGACAGGGCCCGCTACGCAGTCGCCGTGATCGGTTCCGGACCGAAGTCGACCCGTCAGTTGGACCGTGCCTTTCGGGGGAACGCCGGCCAGGTACGGCGGGCCTATGCGCTCTCTGCGGGATTCGTCCGTTTCCTTCAGACTGAGTACGGGATCTTGATGCCGGCCCGGATCCTGGACGGCCTGGCTGAAGGCCTGGATCTGGAGAGGGCGTTCCTGGAGGCCTCCGGCGTTGAACTTCGAAGGGCCGAACGACGGTTCTTCAAGGATCAGGCGCTGTGGAACACCTGGGTGCCGTTCCTGACCTCATCGGCGGCGTTGTGGATGGCGGTGACCATCCTGGCCCTGGTAGCCATAGGCCGCCGCCGTGTTCGAAACCGTGCGATGCACGAGATGTGGGATGAGGAAGAGAATTGGATGAGCGATCACGACGAGAATGACCGAGGGCAAGAAATTAATTGAACCGCCCAGACGCGAAGAACACAGCGCGGCCCCTTGGCCGCAACCAAAGCAGAACGGAGCAAACCCCAAGACCCCTTGGATGGTTGGTCGGCTGAGAGAAGAGATTCAACGCAAAGACGCAAAGACGCTAAGGCGCAAAGGTCTTGGCCAAACTTCACCGTGTTCGAGCCCGGCAACCGCGGACTCCGTCCGCTCTCGGCAGGAAGAAAACGGTCTCCATGAGCAAGCTCAAGTCACCCGCTTCCCTCCTGCCTCAGCACGCTTCACGTGCACCCGGGCTCTCATCAGAGTTTGTGTCTACCCGAGAGAACAGGACACTCCCAACTCGGTCCGCCGTGGCGGGCGAAGCCCGCAGCCGTAAGGGAGGCGATGGGAGAGGAAAGCTCGCTTTCCGAACCATGAGCCGACCGAGCGGCACGACCAAAGGGAGCAGGCGGACGCACGACACCGCTCCAAAACACCCCTTTGCGTCTTTGCGCCTTTGCGACTTTGCGTTTCTGTCTTTTTGTTTTTTCTCTGAAACAACGTAAACCATTGCACAATCGGAAGTTCTATAGACGTTGAAGCGTTTTCGTGTAAAAAAGGGGGGACTTCTGACTCAAGAGCAACGCAAAGAAATAGCCACAAAAAGGCGCAAAAAGGCACAAGAAGAGAAGCCATATGAACTGCTGGGTCTGTTTCCGGGAGCGAGGGGTAGGAACCGGCACGCTGGCTGGAGGCCAGTGGAACCGAGTGCGGGCGCTGTCCCGCATCGTGACGCCAACCGTTCTTTATTCCTCATCGTTTGACTGCCAATGACCAAACAAATGCGTTGCGCCTCTGCGTTTCAATGCCTTCAACTCGAGCGCCTCAGCTGAGAGCTGACGGCTGAGAGCTGACAGCTACTTCAACCGGCGATCTTGGTGCGGCGTTGGATCTTCTTGGCATAGTCCTTGAGGAGCTTGAAATGTTCCTTGTCGGCCTTGGCGAGGCTGTTGATCATGTTCGAAACGTCGGGATTGGACTGGATAATCGTCGAGCGGTGAATACCTTCTGCGGCGTGGCCTTCGATTGCCATGGCGAAGTCAAGGGCTTGGACGAGGGACGGCTGAGGATGCTGGGTCCGGAAGTCTGTGACCTTCTGGAGAAGGTCGTCCACCAGAGCCATGTCGAAATCGATGCTGGAAAACTCAGTCGGGCTTCTCCGGACCATGCCCTTACTGAAGGCGACCATGTTGGCGTGGCTCCGCTCCTGCATGGCCAATCGGAAAAAGAACCCGGACGCCTCGCGGTCGTTTGAAAAAACCTCGCTGAACCACTCGTAGAGTTTGGCAACCGAGAACTCGATACTCTCGATCGCACTGAGAACTGTCAGAATCTGCATTACTAAGACCTTTCGCCTCTTGGCCAAAAAATTAGGATTTGGGCTCATTCTCAATTATATACTACGCGCCGGGGTGGGTCGAGTTACAAGGTTGGCCTCCCGTGCCGCTTGACGCCATGAGCGCCCTTCCCCGGTTGGGTGATCCCCCCATGCAATACCTCCGACGTATTGCTTATACTCCTCCCATGGCCACCCCTTGTCCCTGGTGTCTCGAACCCTTGCCCCGTTCCGGTGAGCCCTTGGTGCACTGTCCGAGGTGCACCAAATCCCTGACCGATGACGACGGTCGAGAACTTCGCGCGATTGATTTACGTTTTCTATTGTTGAAGGACGCTCAGGAAGCGCAGTTCAGCCGGTTTCTTTCCATCGGTACGGCAGTGGCGGCAGCGGTGGCCTTGGTTGTGCCCTTGGCACACTTCGGTGCTGCGGTTTTGATTCCGCTGATGGTTATCTGCCATTTGGTGGCGGTCCGGTTCTTTTTGATCAGGGAGGCCGGACGATATGTCGGTCCCGCACGGAGGTTCTTTTCGAGATGGATCACACGCCTGAGTTTTCTGTGGGTCGGGTCGGTCGGCTACGGGTTTTCTGTATTCCCGGTCGTCGGGGCGGCGCCGGCTGCGGCGACATTCGCCGGACTGACCTGGCTGGTTCACAACTACGCTTTGTGGAGTCTCGAGCGGGAGAAGGACCGCATGCCGTTGGCAAGGTGGGAGAAGGCGGTGTTGGTACTGCTGGCGGTTGCGACGGTTGCAACGCTGATCGTTGTCGCGGTGTTGACCGTGGCCGTTGGGTGGTCGTTGGCCCAGTTTGTGGAGTACGTGGGGAACTGAGGAGGACTTGATGGGATCTCTAATGTCAATCATGACCGGGTTTGGCTTGGCCGGTGGAGCCGGGGCCAAAGCTTTCATTCCTCTGCTATTGATTGGTGGTTTTCACTACACACCCTATTTTGAACTCGGCGAGCGGTTTGCATGGATCGCGAGCCCTCAGGTGATGGTTGTGCTCGGTGTTCTCGTCGTCTTGGAGATCCTGGTGGATTCAGTGCCGGAGTTGGGCGAGTATGCCGACCTGGTCAGCTATTTGCCGAAGATCGTCGCGGGGTTTGTCGCCTTTGCGGCAGCGACGGGTTCCGTTGACGAGAACCTGATGCAGTTGGGGATTTCCGGCGCCCTGGGTGGCGGGACGGCTGCCGGCGTTCACTGGGTCCGGAATCAGATTCGGAGGCCCTTCCGAGAGGTTGCGGAGACCCTGCATGGCGGTGCGGCACGATTTGCCAGCGTCGGCGAAGCCGGCGTCTCGACCGTCGTCGCCTCCTCGGCGATCCTGGCGCCACCCGTGGCAATCTTCGCGTTGGGCGCCTTTGCACTGGCCGGCTTTGGTGTGTCACGGAAGCTGGGTGGGCGCAACGCTCGTTGTCCCAACTGTGGGGGGGCCATGTTTCGCGATGCCTTGGTTTGTCCCTCGTGTGGCGCTGAGATAAAAAGGTCCGTCGGCTCGGGCGTTCGCTGTTGACCCAGGATGGCGGATTGCCCCCAATGGAATCATGGTCGGGTTTGGGCTGCCACGACCGCAGAGAGCAGTTTGGGGTCTAATTTCGTTGCCCTCTTTGCGTTTCCTTTGCGGTCTTTGCGTCTTTGCG
>DAOWGJ010000169.1 GCA_030637505.1 Holophagae bacterium | reverse complement strand
GCCTAACACCTCTGAGGCCCTCCCATGTCAAGGGCGCGCAAAAATCCCAAGCTCAGAGTCCTGAGTCTTTGGGGTTTTGAAGGAGTCTTATCGAATTCGGAGCAGCTCTGGCTTCAGTTTTGGTCGGTGTCAGGAAAGCTTTTGCTGCCTGCACCAAACACCTCTACATGGAAAAGGTGCCTGTCACGCCTTTCCGCCATTGTGCCCATCGTAGGCCCAGCCCGCTGGATCTGAGGTGGCCGGCTGTCGAAGATGCTGTTCCCCATTCCCGGCCTTCGGGGTCGCGCAGAGCGCGCCCCCGCTCGGTCCTTTCCCTCAAGGGGCAACAGTGGAAAAATCGGAGCGGCACCGCCCCTTGAGGGATAGGACCTCGACGGCCTACACCCTAACTGGAAGACTCGGCCCCTGAGGCGCCCCCCGTGGGTTGCCAGGTGTCGGCTTTCTTCGTAACGACGTCTCGGCCGGGAGTCCTGCCCGATGAAGAAAGCCGCACCAGGCACGCCCCGTTGGAGAGAGGGTGCTCTTGGATTCAAGGATGGTCGGTGGGCTCAGCGTCAGGATTCGGCTCTCATCCCTTGAGATCAACCCACTCTGTCTTCAGCTCGGGAAGGGTCAGTACGAGACAGCCCGGCGGCGCCGCGTGGTGCAGGGCGCCGGGGCAGATGACACGGGTTCCGCGCTCCATTTCGTCACGCCTGACATGCGTGTGACCGTGGAACACAAGGTCGTAGTCCCTTGATGTGACCATGGTTTGATACAACTCGTAGCGATGGCCGTGGGTGAAACCCAGCCGACAGCCGCCGATCTCCAGTTCTCCCCTAAAACCGTGGCACGTATGGCCGTTTCGGCTGATCGCAGCCCGCAGCGGGCCCTCATCCCAGTCGCAGTTGCCGAAGACCCAGTGGACCTCAAAATCCGCCAGGGTCTCGACCGCCTCCACGGTCGTGATGTCGCCGCAGTGGATCAGGGTTGTCACCCCCCGTGAGGCGAAGACCGCCGCTGCCTCGGCCAACCGTTCGAGCTGCCCATGGCTGTCCGAAAGGACGCCGATCAGCATTTCAAACACACCCTCTTCATCTCCGGCCTTCGGGGCCGCTTCTCGCCCCCGCTCGGTGCATTTCCCGGAGGGGCATGGATACAGAGATCGGGAGTCATCGCCCTCCGAAAAACGACCTCGGCGGCCTACACCGTCAGCCAACACTCTATCGCAGACGGACTCGCCGAGCGTTGCCTCTATAGAGAGTCAAGCCCTGTTTTCGGATCAGAAGGGGACACTCTTCTTTTCTTATGGGAGATCCCTCCGCTCGGTCGCTCCGCTCCCTCGGTCGGGATGACAGGGAAGAGGGAAAGCCCCCCACTGTCATTCCGACCGAAGGCCCCCATCCCGCTGTCATTCCGACCGAGCGGAGCGAATGGAGGAATCTCACCGGCCGACGACCGCTTCCAACTCGGCCACGGTTTTAGGAATTCCGGGGCCGAGAACCCGGGCGCCTTCGTCGGTGATCAGCACGTCGTCCTCGATTCGAACGCCGCCAAAGCCCCGATAGCCGTCCAGCCGATCGTACCTGATGAACTCTTCGTGCCGATTCTTCTTTCGCCATTGGTCGATCAGAGCCGGCACGAAATAAAGACCAGGTTCGATGGTGATGACGAATCCCGGACGGAGTTTCTTGGCAAGGCGCAGGAAGGCCAGACCAAATTGTTCAGACCGGCTGTCCCCCTCTTCGTAACCGACCAGGTCCCCCAGATCCTCCATGTCGTGGACGTCTTGACCCAGCATGTGACCCAGCCCGTGCGGGAAGAAGAGGGCGTGGGCGCCGGCCTCGACCGCAGCCTGTGGATCGCCCTGCATCAACCCCAAGTCAACCAGACCCTGTGCGGCCGTCAGCGCAGCCAGCATGTGGAGTTCACGATTGGTCCTTTCGGGCGAAGCCGCATCGATGGCGGCCTCCTGCATCGCCAGCACGATTTCGTAGATTTCCCTCTGTTGCCGGGTGAAGGTCCCGCTGACCGGGAAGGTCCGCGTGATGTCCGAGGCGTAGGACCGGGCGCTGTCCGCCCCGCTGTCGACCAGCAACAGATCTCCCTCGGCCAGGGTGTTGCCATATGAGGTGTTGTGCAGAACTTCGCCCCGAACGGACACGATCGGGTTGAAGCTCTGTTGGCGGTCATGGGCCAGTGCCACCCCCTGCAGCACAGCCGCCAGTTCGGCCTCGGTCCGCCCCGGTCGGGTGGCCGCCATAATTTCCCGATAAGCCTCGGCTGTCACCTCAAGAGCGTCTTCAATCTCGGCAATCTCGGCGTTGGTTTTGATCGAGCGCTGGGCAATCACGGCCTTGACCAGGGCCAGTGACACTCCCCCATCAACCGTACGGGGGTCGGTGTCGAGAATCTCTGCAATTTCGAAGCGTCGCTCGGCCCGGTAGGGCGGCAGGTAGTGGAGGTCGAGACCCCGCGCCCGCATTTCGGACACAACCCAGGCCAGCGTCTTCCTCGTGGCAATTCCGGTGAAACCGGACGCCGCCGCGTGGTCCGCCAGGACCGCATGGGGACCGTGCCAGACCAGATCGTCCGGGTGTTCCTCTCTGCCAAAGAGGATCTCCTCGCCGTCGGGCAACAGCAACGCAGCCATCTCAGCCTCGTTGACCCCGACGTAGTAGAGGAAGTGGGAGTCCTGGCGAAAGGGGTAGACGTTGTCCGTGTAGCTCTTCGGCGACTCGGTATTGGCCAGGATCAAGATCGCACCGTCGGGAACGGCAGTCCGAAGTTCCCGACGTCGAGCGGTGAAGGTCTGGGCATTCATGTCAGCATTCCTCCAAGCTCAGAGTATCCCATAGGATTCTGCAGGACAGAGGCCGACACCGAAACGAGTTGGTCGGAAGTGGCGGTGGCCTCTGCCCTGCAGGATCCTACTGGCCCGCCATGGGACAATACCGCGATGCCCAAGGTCCTCCTCTACCAGCCTCGGTGCGTCTTCTACACGATGCCGCTGGCCCTGATGGCCGTCGGCTCCGGTTTGAAGGACCTCGGAATCGAGACCGTCATCGTCGACGGCCGTCTGGAGAACGATCCTCCCTCAGCCCTCGCCACGCACCTCGAGGACGGCCTTTGCCTGGGGATCTCGGTCCTGACCGGCGCCGACATTCGAGATGCACTCGAGATCGGGAGATACGTAAAAAAACTCAGGCCAGATTTACCGGTAGTCTGGGGCGGCTGGCATCCATCGCTATTTCCAAAGGAAATTCTCGAGGAAGCGCCCGAGGTCGATATCGTCGTTCGCGGCCAAGGCGAAACGGCCCTACGAGAGTTGATCGATGCGTGGCGGGGCAAGCGCCCCTTGGATACCATCTCCGGAATCGCATTCCGTGACGGCAAAGACATCGTCATGACGGCACCAAGACCGATGGAGGAGATGGACGATCTACCCACCGCGGACTACTCTCTGATTCCGGTCCAGCGGTACTTCAACCTCAAAAAACAGCGCCAATTGGACTATGTCACCTCCACCGGATGCCGCTATCGTTGCCGATTCTGCGCCGATCCCTTTGTGTTCGGGAGGAAATGGACGGGCTTGTCCGCGGACCGGGCGGTCGACCGCATCAGCGCCCTGGTGGCAGACACAGGAGCCATCGATGTCAATTTCCAGGACGAGACATTCTTCACCGACCGGAGGCGAACGCTCGAGATCGCTCAGGGCTTCGTAGAGCACGACCTCGGCATCACCTGGGCAGCGACGATGCGCGCCGACCAGGGCTGCCGTCTGACGGATCAAGACTGGAAGATCCTGAAAAACTCCGGCCTGAGAAAACTGCTGGTAGGCGTCGAGGCCGGCTCTCAGCGCATGCTCAAGCGTTTGGGCAAAGACATCACACTCGAACAAGTCGACGAGGTCGCGCACCGATGCATGAACGTCGATATCGCCGTGACCTACCCATTTATCTACGGACTTCCCGGGGAACAGGCGGAGGATCTTGCAGCCTCTTTGAACTTGGCCCAACGCCTCAAGAGTCTGCACTGGCGGAACACCACGCCGTTCTTCTGTTTCAAACCCTATCCCGGCTCCGCTCTGACGGAGGAAATTGTTGCCGATGGCCATGCGCTGCCGACATCCCTCGAGGGTTGGGCCCAATTCGATTACGTCACGACGTCCAGCCCCTGGGTCGATCGAGCCACGGACCGGAGGGTCCGGCGCTTTGCTTTCTACAATCAACTTGGATGGAGCCGGCCTCGTCGCCTCGCTGCGCCCATCCAGGCATTGGCCCGCTGGCGTTGCAAGCGTTCTTTCTTTGCCTTTCCACTCGAAAAGGCATTAATTGAGGCTGTGATGCCGTCTGATCCGCTGGTATAGGCACCCGCAAACAGGCACGAAAAAGCACAAGAATGAAGAAGAAGGAACGTCTAATTCCTTTAACTATGGATATTTAAGAGATTTTCACTATCTTCACTGTTCCTCTCTTGGTGTCTTTTTGCGCCTTTTTGTGGCTATCTCTGTCTTTTCCCATCGTGGCCTTCGTCGCTTTGCGGTTCAATCTCTCCTTGCTCCACCTGGTCCGCCGGAATCACCCGTGCAGTCTGGTTGTTTCCCTCGGCATGAGCAAAGCGACAACCTCGATAATCGCCCCAGAAGCCCGGCCACAAACACCGATGCCACCCGCCGATGGGTCTTGCGGGCGATTTCGAGGAACGAGGAGAAAATAGATGCCTTGCCCATCATTGACGACGAGTGACGAAGAAATCGCCCTCAACCCCCATCGGCCCAAAGGGTTACTGCGGCGCTTCGCGCTTTGTACCGGCACGGCGGGGTTACTGCGCCGCTTCGCGGCTTGTGTCGCGGCGCCGGAGGCGCCGGGATGTCGGCGGCATCGGCCCGGCTTCGTCGTTGCCGATCCTCGAAGATGGAGGGGCATCGACATCGTCACGGCGCCTAGAATCCGAGCCGATGGCGCTCGCAACGGGTGGTATCGGGGGTTTGCGGCCGGGCTTCTAATGCTCGGATGCGCCCTTCCCGCATGCGCCACTCCACCCGACACCCACCAAGGAGAGACAATGCAACGCCAAAACCGACTGGCGCAATCGCGAAGCCCCTACCTCCTGCAACACGCCGACAATCCGGTCGACTGGTACCCCTGGGGAGAGGAGGCCTTCTCGGCCGCCCGCGACCAGGACAAGCCGATTTTCCTCTCGATCGGCTACGCCACTTGTCATTGGTGCCATGTCATGGCCCATGAGAGTTTTGAGGACCCCGAGGTCGCCGCGCTGATGAACGAGGTCTTCATCAATATCAAGGTCGACCGCGAGGAACGTCCGGACATCGACCAGGTCTACATGACCGTCACCCAGATGCTGACCGGCAGAGGCGGCTGGCCGATGACCGTCATCATGACGCCCGATAAACGACCATTTTTTGCGGCCACCTACATTCCGAAAAACGCGCGTTTCGGCCGGATGGGCATGATGGACCTGATCCCCAAGGTTCAGGCCGCTTGGCAAAATGATCGTCCGAAGCTCCTGGAGTCAGCCGGGCAGATCGTTGCCAACCTTCAAACCGTCGGCGCCCAGGGCCGGCCCGGCGATCTCGACGCAGCCGTCATCAGCACTGCCCGCCGTGATTTGGGCGGCCGCTACGACGCCATCGAGGGAGGATTCGGAACGGCGCCGAAATTCCCATCGCCCCACAATCTTCTATTTCTCCTGGCCTACGGAGAAGCCGTTGGAGACGACAAGGCCATCGACATGGTCTCCAACACCCTGAAAAAAATGCGGCAGGGCGGCATCTTCGACCACGTCGGCTTCGGCTTTCACCGCTACTCCACCGACAAAGAGTGGCTGGTGCCCCATTTCGAAAAGATGCTCTACGACCAGGCGATGCTGCTGTTGGCCTTCACGGAGGCCTATCGCCTCACCGGCCGCGAGGAATTCGCCGATACCGCCCGAGAGGTCATCGAGTACGTTGACCGAGACCTGAAATCCTCGGACGGCGCCTTTTTCTCCGCCGAGGACGCCGACAGCGAGGGGGAGGAGGGCGTTTTCTACCTCTGGACTGAAGAACAGCTGATCGAAGTCCTTGGCAAGGACGACGCCTCGATCGTCCATACCGTTTGGAACACCACCCCGACCGGAAATTTCCTCCCCGAGGCCTCGGCTCAAGCCTCAATCGACAATATCCTTCACCTCAAGGGCGACCTCGGGTCCATCGCCAAGGGCCTCGAGCTCTCGGAGATCAAGCTCCGTACACGCCTTGACCGGATCAGGCTCACACTGCTTGAATCACGGGCAAAACGCCCTCGGCCACTCTTGGACGACAAGGTCTTGACCGACTGGAACGGCTTGATGGCCGCTGCCCACGCCCGCGCCGGTTCGGTCCTGGAAGAGCCCTCATACATCAGTCAAGCCCAGTCGACCGTGGATTTCGTCATGAGCCGAATGCAGAACTCCAAGGGTCGGCTGCTCCATCGCTGGCGCGAGGGTCACGCCGAGATTCCCGCTTTTCTCGATGATCACGTCTTTCTGACCTGGGCTCTTCTGGAGTTGTACGATGCGACTCTCGAGCCCCGTTTCCTGGAGGAGGCCCTGGACTTTCAGGAACGGGCCGACACCCTGTTCTGGGATTCAGACCGGGGTGGGTACTTCTTCTCGGCCCCGGACAATGAGGCCCTGCTGGTCCGGCCGAAGGAGATTCACGATGGCGCCATGCCCTCCGGGAACTCAGTCGCAGCCCACAACCTCATCCGGCTGAGTCG